>NZ_NHRQ01000059.1:0-461 GCF_002165335.1 Acinetobacter sp. WCHA29 | reverse complement strand
TAAAAAACCCCGACATCCTGTCGGGGTTTTTCGTATTTGGTACTAGGGTCAACTCCTGTCATCCCTCGCGTCCTGTCGCTGATCTTCTTATTTTTATCTGGAACATCCTGTTCTCAATGAAGCCATGATATGCAATCTGGTGGTATCTGCCTATTGGTGATTTTCTTGAATGCCTGTACGCCAAAACGTACACGGAAATAGCGTAAAAATTATCCCAAAGTTTATCCGCAGAGATTGGGGATGATTTCAATTGTGTGACGCTTGAGAAATCAGGAAAAACTGAGTTTTTGAGCATTTTTTAACCGATTTTATTGGCTAAAAGTGACAAAATTGCTTAAAAAGCAGCCGACTTGTTCCCGAGTCGGCTTTTTGGTGTTTTTTGGGGTTATGTAAAATATTTAAATGTTTGATATTAAACAACTTTTAAAATATGATTTCGCATAAGCGCCATTATGTTAAAT
>NZ_NHRQ01000058.1:0-482 GCF_002165335.1 Acinetobacter sp. WCHA29 | reverse complement strand
GATATGTTAAGTGAAGTACTCAGTTGGGGTGCAAAGATTCAATTTATTACAGGTGATAGTTGGTATTCATCGACTGGAAATCTAAAAACCATAAGAAAATATGATATTCGATTTATGTTTGGTATCGACTGTAACCGTAAGGTTTCCCCAGAAAAAGGACAATGGTTTCAACTGCGTTTATTGCCAGATTTCCATCAGGGTCAAGTGGTCTGGCTCAAAGATTTTGGCTTTGTACAATTATTTAAGACTCAGTTAAAAGAACAGCAGAGGTTTTATATTGTGTATCAAGATGAAGATGATTTATTGTCCTTTGAGGGTTTTGATGAATTACATTCAAGTCATTGGAAAAAAGAACAATATCACCGAGTGATTAAACAGGTTTGTCATATTGAAAAGTTTCAAGTAAGACGATCTAAACTGATTTTGAATCATATTTTTTCAGCCTTGATGGCCTACGTCGAGATACAAAAGAACCAGTTTGA
>NZ_NHRQ01000057.1:0-572 GCF_002165335.1 Acinetobacter sp. WCHA29 | reverse complement strand
GGTGGGATCACCACTTTCACTTTACGTTCATTGAGTTCTTGGATGAGCCAATCTGCATCAAATGCTTTATCCGCTAGTAATGCTTGAAAATCAACATCTTCGATTAAAGGTTTGGTTTCTACTAAATCGTGATATTGACCAGACATTAATCGAAACTTAATGAGGTTGCCTAGACTATCCACTAAGGCAAGAATTTTACAGGTCATTCCACCTCGAGATTTACCTATAGACTGTTTGAAAGTCCCCCTTTTGCACCTTGCCCATGTCGATGAACTTTAACAATCGTTCCATCAATCATGGCGTATTCCAAATCAACATCTTCATTTACAGATGCAAAAATAGCTTCAAATACACCAGCTTTCACCCAGTCACGGTATCTTTTAAAGACGGTATTCCATTTACCAAAATAAGGAGGTAGATCACGCCATGGACTGCCTGTACGGGCAATCCAGAGGACTGCTTCTAAGAATAATCGATTATCTTTTCCACTACGACCTCGATCGGTCACTTTACCTAGGCAAAAAGGTTCCATTTTTGCCCATTGGGCATCAGTAAGTATGTATCTATCCATA
>NZ_NHRQ01000056.1:0-629 GCF_002165335.1 Acinetobacter sp. WCHA29 | reverse complement strand
AAGTTTGAACGTAATAAACCACACGTAAACGTGGGTACAATTGGTCACGTTGACCATGGTAAAACAACTTTAACTGCTGCGATTGCAACTATCTGTGCAAAAACTTACGGCGGTGAAGCGAAAGATTACTCACAAATCGACTCAGCTCCTGAAGAAAAAGCACGTGGTATTACAATTAATACTTCACACGTAGAATACGATTCTCCAATCCGTCACTACGCTCACGTAGACTGCCCGGGCCACGCCGATTATGTTAAAAACATGATTACTGGTGCTGCTCAGATGGACGGCGCGATCCTTGTGTGTGCTGCGACTGATGGTCCAATGCCACAAACTCGTGAACACATCCTTCTTTCACGTCAGGTTGGTGTACCTTACATCATCGTATTCTTAAACAAGTGTGACCTTGTTGATGATGAAGAATTACTTGAATTAGTAGAAATGGAAGTTCGTGAACTTCTTTCTACTTATGACTTCCCAGGTGATGACACGCCTATCATCCGTGGTTCAGCGCTTCAAGCATTGAACGGCAATGATGGCGAATATGGTGAGAAATCAGTTCTTGCACTTGTTGAAGCGCTTGACTCTTACATCCCAGAACCAGAGCGTGCAATCGATAAAGCATTCTT
>NZ_NHRQ01000055.1:0-949 GCF_002165335.1 Acinetobacter sp. WCHA29 | reverse complement strand
GCGTCATCTCATTGAAAACTATTTCTGTAAGTTAAAAGAATTTAAACGTATAGCGATGCGTAGTTGTAAAACAGATAGGAGTTTTGAAGCCATGATTCAATTGTGCGCGAGTTTAATTAACTCTCGGTAATTCTCAACAAACCCTAAAGTTCTAAAATATTTTTGCTCAAAAGTTTCTAGACTTTAACAGCCATTTGCAGAGTGTCGCTTCGTTTGATTGTGGTAAATCTCAATATACTCGAACATTGCTGCATTAGTTTATTAGCGTATAGCAAAGCTGCTGTTATAAATAATATGTCCTTTTAAGGTATGAAAAAAGCTTTCGTTTACAGCATTATCCCAACATGAGCAGTGTACTGCGCAATGCTGCGAGACATGCTTTTAATACACTCATTCGTCAATAATAGTGCTCTAAAATCACGACTAAAGTATTGATCCTAGTTTAGAATGCACCATAACACTCTTTGGTTAACCCTGACGAGCCAAGGCATAATTCAACGTGCATCACACACCAATTGACTGTCTATTCTATGGCTAGTTTGCCATCCTAACGTACGTTCACTCATACTATACTATAGCCCAGATTCGTTTCGCGCATTCATTTATCAAGCGTTGAATAACTCAAACCTCACTTTCTGGCTAAGGTCGCTAATTGTTTGTAGTTAGCGCAGATATCTCACCTATATTCCGTCATTTAAATTTAATGTACATCAAACTAAAAGTGATATTTATATAGAAAAAATGATAATCCGTTAAGCTACTAAATCATTACTTATTAAGTTTAATAGGACTTACGCACTATCATTTATAGATTCTCTGTGATAGCAGATGATTTTTATCGAGAATAACGATATGCATTTTCAAAGATCCGCTCAAACTGGTTCTTTTGTATCTCGACGTAGGCCATCAAGGCTGAAAAAATATGATTCAAAATCAGTTTAGATCGTCT
>NZ_NHRQ01000054.1:0-951 GCF_002165335.1 Acinetobacter sp. WCHA29 | reverse complement strand
TAGACTTCCTTCATAAATCATTTTTCAATCAATTTAATTGTTTATCTTTCACCCAATCTAAATTGTATATGCCAGCAAGTAAATTAAACCGCAGGTTTAATCTTTTACGACGATTTCTATATACACAAGATAAAATCTTAAAACATTTCATCCTTCCAAATACATGCTCTACTTGAATTCGTCTACGACCAATCTCTCTATTTAACTTTTTTAATTCAGAATCTAGTTTTTCAGTTTTCTTTGCTTTAGATGGCATGAGGCATCCAAAACCCAATTTTTTTATCCCTAAATACCCCTTATCAACAATAAAAAAGGGCTTAAATTTTAATTTCCTCATACTTTTTTTAAATATTTTAAAATCATGCATGCTTCCATGACTTCCACATACACTCAGTATTTCACCTGTTGTATAGTGCATAGATAGCTGAAATTTAAAGGTATGTCGCCTTTTTTTACCGCTATACCATTTCTTCTGTTTTTTTTGGACGTTGAACTAATATTTCAGTTGCATCAATCACAACAACTTCCCAATCCACTTCATCTCGATTAGGAAGTTGTTTTGGCAAGTTAAATTTTCCAGAACGGATTAAGGTATCTTCAATAACACGTGTGATACGAATTGCACTCGTTTCAGATACACCGTAACTCATACCAAGATGGAAAAATGTTCGATATTCTCTCCAATATTCTATACATAAGAGCAAACGATCTTCCAACGGTAATTTATGCGGTCGTCCTTTACCAATATGACCAGGTAAATGCTTATTTAGCTCGGCCAACATGAGGTTAAATGTAGCCCAACTAACACCGGTAAGCCTACGAAACTTAACGTCTGATAATTTTTGAATATCTTTGAATTTCATCCAAGGATTATCTCTTGAATTAAATAATTTTGCTGATTAATTTAAGATCAAATAAATTGTACGTTTTTTGATTTATGACGGAAGTCTA
>NZ_NHRQ01000053.1:0-980 GCF_002165335.1 Acinetobacter sp. WCHA29 | reverse complement strand
ATGATGATTTGCTTGTAAGGCACGGTGGTACAGTCACCCGCAGCAAATACACCTTTGACATTGGTTTCATTACGATCATTGATCACAATCTCACCACGATTGCTGAGTTCAACCGCACTGTTCTTCAAGAAATCTGTGTTTGGTAATAAACCAATCTGCACAAAGATTCCTGCAAGCTCAACTGTATGTTCAACATCAGTCGCGCGATCTTTGTATTTCAACGCCGTCACTTGAGCACCATCTCCGACCACTTCAGTACTGAGCGCATTCAAAATTACAGTGGTATTCGGCAAACTGTTTAATTTGTCTTGCAGCACTTGGTCAGCACGTAGTTTGGTATCAAACTCAACCAATGTTACATGCTCAACAATTCCTGCAAGGTCAATCGCTGCTTCTACACCAGAGTTACCACCACCAATCACCGCAACACGTTTGCCTTTGAATAATGGGCCATCACAGTGTGGGCAGTACGCCACACCACGGGTACGGTATTCCGCTTCACCCGGTACATTCATTTCTCTCCAACGTGCGCCTGTTGAAAGAATAATGGTTTTCGATTCAAGCTTAGCCCCATTTTCCAATTCAACTTCAACCAAACCATTGGCGGTCTGATCTGCACCTGTGATCTTGCTGACACGTTGTAAATTCATGATATCCACACCGTACTCACGTACATGGGCTTCCATATCTTGAGCGAACTTCGAACCTACAGTTTTTTGAACCGTGGTGAAGTTCTCAATGTCCATGGTATCCATGACCTGACCACCAAAGCGTTCAGCCACGATACCTGTTTTGATCCCTTTACGTGCTGCATAGATCGCTGCTGTACCACCTGCAGGGCCACCACCAATCACCAATACATCAAAAGCATCTTTGGCATTGAGTGCTGCGGCATCTTTTTCAGCTGAGTTGGTATCTAGCTTCGCCACGATTTCTTCCAAAGTCATACGACCTTGTCCAATATGTTCATTGTCTTGAAA
>NZ_NHRQ01000052.1:0-1030 GCF_002165335.1 Acinetobacter sp. WCHA29 | reverse complement strand
AGCTTTCGATCAATCAAAAGCTCCAACAGAACCACCCATCGATCTAAAAAAACTACATGCAAAAATCGGTGAGCAGGCATTAGAAATTGATTTTTTAGAAGGTGTGTTGAAGAAACTGGGCCGCTTCAACCACAAAAGTTAATCGACGACTCACTTCAGATTTCAGTATCTAAGCAAGCTAAGCTGCTGAAAGTCTCCCGTGGTTGTTATTACTATCGCCCAAAACCTGTGAGTGCATCAGATCTGAAGCTGATGCGATGTATTGATGAATTACATATGCAATATCCTTTTGCAGGCAGTCGTATGATGCGTGATTTGTTGAATCGTCAAGGACATCATATAGGACGACGTCATACACGTACTTTAATGAAGAAAATGGGTATTCAGGCGTTATATTGCAAACCAAATTTAAGCCAGGCTAATCAAGCTCACCGTAAATATCCATATCTGCTCAAAGGATTGGCTATTCAGCGCAGTAATCAAGTGTGGTCTACGGATATAACGTATATCCCTATGGCAAAAGGCTTTGTTTATTTATGTGCTGTGATTGATTGGCATAGCCGCAAGGTACTTGCGCATAGAGTATCGATTAGTATGGAGGTGGATTTTTGTATTTCGGCTTTAAATGAAGCGATTGAAAAATATGGTCGACCTGAAATATTTAATACAGACCAAGGCAGCCAGTTTACCAGTGATGCATTTATTGATGTATTGAAATCAAATGGCATTCAAATCAGTATGGATGGTAAAGGTCGATGGGTAGATAATGTGATGGTTGAACGATTATGGCGGAGCGTTAAATATGAAGAGGTGTATCTCAAAGCTTATAGCAGTGTCACAGATGCGAAAAAGCAATTAAGTGCATATTTTGAGTTTTATAATTTGAAACGACCTCATTCGAGTCTAGACAAAATGACACCAAATGAGTTTTACTATGATCAGCTACCCCAACAAAACAAGGTGGCTTAACTAGAGCGGAATATCACTTATAAATACGCTTTTAGTTGTTCAAACAAGTGGGACCACCTCT
>NZ_NHRQ01000051.1:0-1057 GCF_002165335.1 Acinetobacter sp. WCHA29 | reverse complement strand
AAATGGCAGAAGACTTTTATCGGTTAGCTGCCTAGAATCTCCCAAGTGAAAGTCTCCTGCTAATTCAGCACACATCAATCACCATGAAAATAATATCTATACCAAAATGGGGCTATTACACTTCCATGAAGTTAGAATTAACTTTATTTACACTTTACTGTTTTAGCAGACTCAAATTCCATAATGGAGATTACCCCATCATATTTTTCTAAAGTTTGGTCTTTGGCTTTGATGTGAACACAACTGCCTTTTTTCAGTGTGTCTAAATGATTCGCCTGCTTCTTAGTTAAACTAAGTGCATAAATGGAAATGAGTCCTTTATCGGTTGCTAATTGAACTGATTCCTCGCCCCACTGAGTATTTTTTTCATTTTTACATTTAATGTTGCACCGTATGCTGTAGACATTGAGAATATAAAGAATGTAATAACTACGCTTAAAAATTTCATAATTTTTTCCTTTAATTTTAAATGGATTACCATTTTGCTTTACAAGTTGAGATTTCTTTAGCAACATTTTTAATGCTGCTCGGAATTGGATTAAAAGTAGTCATTTTTTTATTATTGACAAATACTTCTATTTTTTTGGCTTTGGAAATACCATGAGAAAACTCATACCAAGCATTTGCACCATTACGCCAATTGGTCGTTCCTGATGGTGCAACTTCAGTTTTGCCATCTAATAGAAAATTGAGGGGATATTTAGAGTTAGTATTTTCATAACTCTTGCTCTTTGTCTCGAACCGTGCAGAATGATCATATTCATCTCCTGCCCCCTCATTACAGACGACCCATAATGTTTGCCCTTTGGCATCCTGAATTGAATATTCAGCGAGACCTTGTCCATATCCCATTTGCCATACATTCGGTACTGCATGAACTGCTGTAGCACATATTGATAGCAATGGAATTAAAAGAAATTTTTTCATATATCATCCTTTTACAATTTAAAAACCAAGTAATCTTAACTATTTTGTACCTTTAGTTGCGATGATGGACTAGTTCATTTTTGAGTATGCCCCAGAAACTCCCTATCGGTGTATTATCAAAGCAGTCGCC
>NZ_NHRQ01000050.1:0-1094 GCF_002165335.1 Acinetobacter sp. WCHA29 | reverse complement strand
CTCGATCGGTCACTTTACCTAGGCAAAAAGGTTCCATTTTTGCCCATTGAGCATCAGTAAGTATGTATCTATCCATACTACTATTATAAATTAATCAGTTGCCTTTGTTAATTCTCAACAAGCCCTAGCGGATAAAGCATTTGATGCAGATTGGCTCATCCAAGAACTCAATGAACGTAAAGTGAAAGTGGTGATCCCACCCAAATCTAATCGAAAAGTAATGAGAGCATTTGATACGATTATGTATAAATGGCGTCATCTCATTGAAAACTATTTCTGTAAGTTAAAAGAATTTAAACGTATAGCGATGCGTAGTTGTAAAACAGATACGAGTTTTGAAGCCATGATTCAATTGTGCGCGAGTTTAATTAACTCTCGGTAATTCTCAACAAACCCTAATAGGTTTTCAGAATGTGCTTGGATCAATATAAATAAAAATATTATTATACTTGGCCCAACTGGAATAGGGAAAACATGGATCGCATGTGCATTTGCAACTGAAGCATGTAAACAAGGCTATAAGGCTATTTTTTTATAGAGCACCTGATTTTATTGAGGCATTAGAACAAGCTGTGGACAACTCTAACGAGAAGCTTTTTATAAAAAAGTTAAAAAGGTTTAAGTTGGTTGTAATCGATGATTTTGGTCTTAGTAATATTCCTTCTAAAGTTGAAAATGCCTTATTGAATTTCATTGATAGTTATTCAACAAACGGTAGCTTACTTATAACAAGTCAGTATTCCTATGATTTATGGCATGAGAAATTTAATGATCCTACGTTAGCTGATGCAATCCTAGACCGAATAATTCATAACGCTTATAAATTAGAAATTACTGGTGATTCGATGAGAAAAAACAGATCTTTTGATGTGGAAGCCACTCTTTAAGAGTGGCTGATTTTAAAGTGAAATGAGTGGCTGATTTTGGGTGTGATATACATATATGACCTTCTCAATCCATGGGGTGTAAGTTCAAGATTTAGTTTTTTACATATTTTCTCTAAGCTATCGTAAGGATTGATGTGTGCTTAAAAAACAGGAGGGTTTAACTTGGTAAACTATACATACTCATTAGGAGTTTACCATGAGCAAGAA
>NZ_NHRQ01000004.1:179759-240154 GCF_002165335.1 Acinetobacter sp. WCHA29 | reverse complement strand
TAAGAAAGTGCTCGCAATTTTAAGGAAGAAAAAGCCTGATAGGACAAGGGCCCTATGAAATTTGTCGTGTACAGAGAAATTTTTTAATAAAAAATAGTAGCAATATTACTGTTGGGGGCTTCTTAGCCCCCAACAGTATTTAATTCAGAGCTTGAACCGACTGCTGCAACCCTTTCTGAATATCCTGAGCATGGCTCAAGTCATGCATTTGCTGATTCTGCTCTGATTTCGATTCCTCCGTGTAAAACTCCTCAACAATATCCAGCCCCTCTTCTCCACCCACTTCAAAACTGGCATTTCCATAACCCTGCCGTGCCACATGATCCAATGCCTCCTGATAAAACCCTGCTGCCTTGCTCTGTTCATCCATCTGTTTGGCTGACGTAATCGCTTCCTGCAAATTAGTACCATCACGTAAAGTTAAATCCACGTAGTAGATCGGGGTACGGTAGCTTTGCGTAGTGCTTTTACCTCTTAAATTCAGTTGCAAAGGTAGACATGAAAGTAGATCACCTGATGCAGCATGATAGTAACGGAGCCGTGCCGCCAAAGTACGAATGCTATTAAAGCCAGTGGTTCTAAAGATGAATGTGCCAAACTCATCTGACTCATCTAAATTGACGTAGAGTCGTCCATAAGGCTTACATAGTCCGCCCTGTGCCAATGGACATAAATCAGGTGATGGACATGGATGTTGTTCAATGCCATTTTGTCCAAGTCTTTGACAGGTTTCGCCATTGCCTGAACAGATTAAGCGCCCTGTTTGTCGGTCAAACAGGCTGTACTCTGCCCGTAGATTCAATTCGGGATCATTGAAGATCATACGGACGGGAATGCTTCTGAGCTTTTGATTTTGATTAGGTGCTTTGGCACGTAACTGTTCATCCAGTGGATGTTTCACCCAGCCATCCTTATTCTGGATTTGGCTGGTAATGGTAAATTGGTCATCTTTTTCAGGGAGTCGTTTTCCATTCTTTTCGACAATTTTGCCGATGCTAATACGACCTAAAACGGGTGGTGTAATTGCTAAGCCTTTAATCATGGTGATGTCCTCTTTATAGCTGTTTAAAATTTTGGGCATAAAAAAATCCCATACCTGTTGAGGTATGGGATCGGGTTGTTTGACGTGGCTCTGGTGGTTGATACGTTTGTTGAAGAAATAAATGCTGGATCTGCGTTGCTGCCTTATCCACCATTCGGATAAATCTGAAATCTTCGTGTACCCGCTTTGGTTTGAGGGAACTGCTGTAGATATTCAGGGTGTTGTTTCAGTAAGGATTTGCTGTCTAGGCTGATCGAGTCTTGTGATTTCTTCCACGTCACTGAACCACCCGTAAACACTGCTCGTTCAGCATCTTTCATCATCATTTGCAGTTGATGTTTGAGTTCATCAAAATACTGTTGGTGCCGCTCAACCTTATGTCGCTCTTCAAGCAATTGGTTAAATAGGTAGTTGGCTTGTTCATTTTGAGTCAGATCTTCCACTGTTAATGGTATCTGCTCAGGGTAAAGCTGCTGCAAGGCTTTGGCTGCTGAGTCAGAAGCATCGACACTCGGTGGAATATCCGATTCCACACATTGCCAGAAGTGACGTTCTGCACTAATGATATGCTGAATCACGGTTTCATTACGGGTCACTTTAAAGATTTTACTTTCATGTCCACAGATCAAGGTACAGATATGCGCTGCCTGTTTACCTGTCACTGCCAGTTGATGTTGCACTTGGCAGAGGACATATAAAGGCACACCATCTCGCCATAACTTAGAACCATATTCCCCTACAGTTTTACATTCCAAGATTTGAACTTCATCATTGCCCACCACGGCATAGTCAAGGTTCGCCAACATAAAGTGTTTGTCTTCATCAGGATGCTGTAGCACTGCATTGACTCGACGCACCTTATTGTTGGTATGCATGCTGTAATATTCAGCGACTAATGGTTCAAGTTGTTTACCCCAATATAAAGGTGCATAGCCTGCACTTTCATCCTCGATGTTTTGTTGCATCCGTCCTGTCTTGATCATCCACAGTTCCAGCATCGACATATACGGATTCAATCCACAGGCGGTAGCGGCATCGCTGCTGCCAATCCCCTGTTTTCTGACTTCAAGCCATTGTTGGTAATTCATCTGCTTGGTGTTGGCAATACGTTTGGCTACAGGGGTTTTAGTTTTTCGTGGTTGCGTATTCGGTCGATCACGTTTAGTTCGAGTTCCGACTTCAACCTGTTGAGTCGATGAGTTTTGAGTGGTTGGATTCAGGTTTGGTGAATAAGGTTGTAATGACGGGTTATTTAGTGTGTTTTGAATTTGAGTATGGCTATTCATTAGAAATATTCCTGTATGAGTAAAAGCGTAAAAGCTGAATTTCGGGCATAAAAAAAGCCACATCGGGGATGATGTGGCGAAATGAGAATTGCAATGCTTGTTACGGCTTTACCGTATGTTTAAATTAATTGGCTAAGCTTAAATAAAACTGAAAATAATTTCAGTGAGTCAAATCGTTTTAAGCCACCATTCGAAGTGCTTGTTCAAGTCCTCGTTGCTTAATGGCTGCACCCGCCCCAAACCATGCTGAATCGAGTCGATGATCAGTACTCATCGCTCGACGCTCGTGATCGGTGAACTCAGTAATGGCGCACAGTAATCCATAAGCCGTATCTTTGGTTGAACTGAGTTCTGCCCCTCGTCCATGCCCGTTAAACATAGTCATGACTTTAGACATGGCACGTCTGTTTGGTTCGGATTTATTGTCTGATCTAGTTGGGCTGGATTGATTTGGCATGGCTGCATTTCGATAGAACTGAATAATGCTTTCATCCTGTTCCGCAATGCTCAGACTGGTATTGTTGAATACCGCATCGAAATAGGCTGCTGCTTCTTGTTGAGTCACCTTACGCTGACTTAGTTGTTTCATTTCATACATGTGTTCATCCCATGCACGAACTGAAATACCGAGTTGTTGTTTGACTTTCTCTGCATCGAACTTGGTACTGTGTGGAACTTTCACCACACCTGCACTGGTGTTTTGTCCTTTGAGTGCAATCGCCAAAGTATTGTTACACACCACACGGATAGATGTGAATTGAGCTGTTGTTGCCAATGTACCATCACAGGCAGTTGCCAATAAAATGTAACCATTACTGACATCTTTTCCTTTTAAAGCTGCGCTTTGTCCTGTTCGTGCCAGTGCCCAGAACTTTTTACCACCTTTGAGTACCCCTGCGGTTTCCAGTTCAAAGCCCGATTGTTCAGTTAAATCTTTGTAGAAGTGTAGGATTTCCATCGGTTGTACTTCCTGAAAGCGTTGGCTCACCACCGATAACGGTGCATGGGTATCGGAACGATAAAGTACACGTTGCTCCTCAAAAGGCATAATAATGCTCTGCCCCCGATGGTTCTGTGCCATGTAACTAACATCGGAGGATTCAATCCGCCAGTCCATGCCTGCCTGCTCTGCCCAGACCTCTAGCGGCTGGTTTGGGGTTAGTGCATTGCCCAGACCATGCCAAGGGGTTTGTCCAACGAATGCCATTGTTTCAACTAAATGTGCCATGAATGTTCTCCTTAATTTAAGGTCAAGTTGTTGAATGTTCATGGCAATGATATGTATCTGAAATAATTTTCAGTTCACTCTAATAGACCTAAAGCCTATAGCCACAAAGGCTATAGACTTATTCCTAAAAGTTGCTTATTTGTTATTTCTTGGCTCTTGGTCGTCCCAACTGTGGAACATAAGGTGGCAGTCTCGCTGTCCCAAATACACGACCTAGCTTGGAAGTGATCTGCTGACTCAAGGGATCATCCTGATGATAGTGTTGCTCTGCCTGATAACCATAATGAACCAATTCAAGAAATTCATCATATTTAGTCAAATAACGACAGGCATATTTCAAATTCTCAATCTTTCTTCGATCATGATAGTCCACACGTCCTAGACCACAATGCTGATATTTATCCATATGGGCATTGCAGTTGTAGGTAACACCCTCTCCCTCAGTAATTTCATCAATCCAGTGCTGTCCAATCAGTTTGCCATGTGAAATGCTCTCCTGTACCTTGGAACCATCCAGAAAAATGATTGTGTGGAGGTGATAAGATTTTCTCAGCCCATATTCCAGTTTCCAGATAAAGCCTGCAAAGGCATCGCCACAATGTCTTTCTCGTAGATAGCGAAGCAGTTTCTCACGGTGCTCGCTGATCAGTTCATAGCTCGCCTCTGCATCCTCCCGATAACCAAAGTCAACCCTTATTGCAATTAAACGGGAAAAACGTAGCAGTAGCTGATCAATGTACTTTTCCATACTTCTTTTCTGCCGCAAACTCTGTTCTCTCATCCTTTTTAATTCAGTTGTATGCCTTAATGACTTCATATCCTGACGAATATCATAGATACAGTCATTCAATCGCTCTACCAAAGTCCTAGATAAGTTTTTTGGATTATATTGCGTACGTTCAAAGGTATATCGCTCAATCCACTCAATAAACACACGTAAGTGTAAGGGGTAATATTCCAGTGGATAATACTTCTCAACTCGATCCATTACAGAGATGCCATAAAGAAAATTATCAGCTAAGTCTGCCAAATTTCTATAGGGCTGGTAATGATCTATATATTTTAGATTTCCATCTTTCCAATAGTCAGGAATGTAATAACTCTTTGTATTGAGGAATACTTCTTCAAATGATTTGAATGATGTGATCATTGTAACCACTCGCTTAATCACAGCCAAATCATGACACCAAAGTTGGTATTCATCATCACTTAATTGATTTAGCAGATCTTGCTTGTATAGATTAATCATGTTTGTTTACTCGGTTATTACCAAGTAACGTGATGCCCACTCTTTCCTATTAAAATCTACTTTTTATCAGACACAACTATTCCATCAACTATATTTAATATAATTGATTTATAAACAGGCTGGCTTATAAGTAGATATAAGATTACTTCATAAGAATAACTAGATGGTCTTATTATAGTAACTAGAGTAGTAGTATATTAATAATATAAGTACCAGAATACTTTGGGTACTTTTACATTATGAATTGATTAAAGAGAATAGCCTTAACCACTAGACATCACACTACATTGGAGGATTTTTTAATTTAGAATGTGGGGATCAAATACTGCTGTTGAATTATGCAGTGATAATGAGATGGCTATGCTGATTGACTGGCTTGGATACGTTGCTGAATCCAATCCTGAACCTCTGATTCAATCCATCCCACCGCTCCTGTACTGAGATGTGATGTCCCTAGCTTGATGGACTTTGGAAAACTGATGTCATAACGTTTGGACTTTGGATTAATCCGATCATATATGGTGGAACGTGAAAGTCCTGTCAGCTCAATCACTCGTTTTAAACGGATGATCTTCTTCACTGTAGCTACAGGCTCTATATTATGTGTGGTTGCCAAGTTGTTCATAGCGGTTCTCCATTGAGATTAAATTGCTTCAATTTCAAGGACTACAACAGTGGGATTCGTATTAGGAAAGTTATGAATCCTCTATTCTGCGTACTCCTCTATAACAACTAGCGTTGGAATCATTTTTTAACATGGGATTGGTAGGCTTAGGTAAATGACTTGTTCCAAAGCAGCATTTCAAACCAAAACTTAAAACTGGCTATAACAACATGACCAGCCCTAAAAGGGCTGGTCATGTATTAGATAGAAGTATCGTTCAATCCTCTAGGAATTGCATAAAGGATATGAATCATTGCGCTGTATGGTTGAAACAATGACCACACGTTAGGCACTGAAAGTTATCCAGAATATTTTCATCAACCATTTCTCCTAATGCTGTACCCGCAGTACAACCTGCAACTCCACCAACTAAACCACCGATTGCAGCACCTGCAAGCGCACCAAAGATTGAACCAACAGGTCCTGCAAACATACCAAGCGTTGCTCCCACCTGAGCAGTAGATAAAGCTGTGGTTACACCACCCACTGTTCCAGCAGTTGTGCCTACCGTACCTCCTATTTTACGACCATAATTTTTACTACTGATGTGTGTCGATTGACACAAAGGACATTGAGTAGACATATCCATTTCTCCTATTTAGTATGAACACTGAATTGTGTTCATGGAGATGATATGTATTCCAATGGATCTGGAATCTCTCTTAACCAATTATAGTAGATAAGCACACATTGACTTTTCTGACATAAGAGCTTATAAAATACTGTTAATAGAAAAATTTTCAGCTTAAAGTATCTAAATAGTGGGAAAATCCCATGTTTAACCAGTGCTAGATCAGATAAATTCTTACTCATTTCTTACTTAAAAGTTACGCTACTCTAACCAATTTCATACCATTTTCTTAAAAAATTCTTACTACTCTATTAGCAATTTAGACACTGTATAGAAATATAAAAATGACGACCAAACCATCTTACTCAGAGCAGTTCAAGAAGAAGCTCAACAGCTATGATCCTGTCATGAATATTTGGATTCATGGTCATCTAATCCGCCATGCAGAACGCATCATAGGTCGCCACTCAATTAGAGATTTTGAAGAAATACTGATAGAACTAGAAAATCTAACCTCTCTTAAAGAGGTCAGACAAATTACAATGAAAAATACCATGAAACTCGTTCATGAGCTATCAACTGAATTGAGACACGAGCAAGCTTTCCAAGAACTAATTGAATATATGGAGAAAAAAATTGATATTATATTTGATCTAGAATTAAAAAGATTATTAACCCTAATAAATAATGATAAAAATTTTGCTATTTTTTATTTAGCTACTACTCAAAACCATATATCCAATTTAAGGGAAATTCGATTAGAAATAAATAATTTTTTGTCTGGAGATTACAATTACAAGTGTGATCTCTACCAGAAACTCCCTTCGCTTCAAAATAAAGAATTTTTTAAAAACCCCATCATTCAGGCTAATAAAGAAATTATTTTAAATTTTAGTAAACATAAACTTATATCCCTACCTTTAGAATTTATTAATGACTTAAAAGTAATAATAGAATATTATGATGAAATACAAAAAATATCACATATCATTATCAATAAAAAGATATCAAATAAGACCTTTATTGAATGGCTATACAATTACCTTGATAAAAAAACACAGTTTCCTTATATACCAATCACCTTAGAAGAAAAAAAAGAACTAGTGCTTTTACAATTAAACTTTTGGTTTTTTATTGATTCAAAAGCATATTCTAAGGTTTTAGAAAAAATACAAAGCGCATGGAATAAAAGAAACTTTGACAAAAGACTAGTAGATAAAAGGAAAAAAATCGAAAAAAAGAATGAAACACCTAAACAGTCAAAAATACCCGTCTCAACACTCCAACCTAAAATTGTTGATGATGTTGATAACTATATATCCTAATATTAACGAAAATAGGTATGAAATTTGGCTTTCTTTATTACGCTATGATCTTTAAAGCTTACACTGAAAGTACAGATCATTACTCATTGTTCGTATCCTATGGAGTACTAAATCATTCGACTCAATCCAAAGTTTGATGAGGGGTAGGTTGAGGGGTAAACATGTAGACAAAAAATAAGCCCTTGTAAAAACAAGGGCTTATTTAGATATTTGGCGGAAGCGGTGAGATTCGAACTCACGGAGGACTCACACCCTCGTCGGTTTTCAAGACCGGTGCATTAAACCGCTCTGCCACGCTTCCATGTGCGTAAGAATACAAAGCTTGCCCTCTTTATTCAAGAGAAATTTAACTGCAATGTATTCAAATGCATAATGTTTCATCAATTATTAGAGTTTAGCGGCCAATTCAGCCCCTTCACGGATTGCACGCTTGGCATCCAGCTCACCTGCTAACTTTGCACCACCAATCACATGATATTTTGCCAATGTAGTTTCATTCTCATGCGGTACTAAATCTTTTACTGATTCCTGACCTGCACACACCACAATGGTATCCACACGCAATAACTGGTCATGGCCATTATGCTCAACCCATAAGCCTTCGTCAGTTACAGCCTTATATTGCACACCGCGCAGCATACGCACAGCATGCTTTTTCAATTGTGCACGATGTACCCAGCCTGAGGTTTTACCCAAACCAATGCCCAAAGGCGTTGTTTTACGTTGCAATAAATAAATCTGACGTACAGGCATTTCAACTTCTGGACGTTGTACACCGCCTTCAGAAATATAATTAGGGTTTGGATCAACGCCCCATTCGCGTTGCCATTCTGCTAATGGTTGTGGCTGTGGTTGATGGGGTGGTTTTAGTAAAAACTCTGACACATCAAAACCAATACCACCTGCACCAATCACAGCAACCTTATGACCAACCTTAGCGCCTTTTAGTACTTCTGCATAAGACAAGACTTGTGGTGCATCACTACCCTGAATTTTTAAGGCGCGTGGCACTACGCCTGTTGCAATCACCACTTCATCAAAGCCTTCACGTTCCAACTGTTCACGATTGACCTTAGTATTTAAGCGAACATCCACACCTGTCTGTTTGAGTTGAACTTTAAAATAACGAATGGTTTCATGAAATTCTTCTTTTCCAGGAACAACTTTCGCTAGATTAAACTGACCGCCCACATCATTATTGGCTTCAAACAAGGTTACGGCATGACCACGACTTGCCGCCACTGTTGCAGCCGACATGCCTGCAACACCACCACCCACAACCGCAACACGTTTTGGTTTCTTGGTTTTGATATAAACCAGTTCTGTTTCAAAACATGCCTGTGGATTGACTAAACAAGAGACACGCTCATTTTTAAAGGCATGATCCAAACAGGCCTGATTACATGCGATACAGGTATTAATTTCATCCACACGGTTGGTTGCAGTTTTATTGACCCAGTATGGATCAGCGAGGAATGGTCGTGCCATTTGCACCATATCCGCCTGTCCTGAAGCAATAATCTCTTCAGCAACATCTGGCATATTGATACGGTTTGACGCAATTACTGGTACTGAAACGTGCTGTTTAACTTCGGCGGTATAATCCACAAATGCAGCACGAGGTACAGAAGTGACAATCGTTGGGATACGTGCTTCATGCCAGCCAATCCCTGTATTTAATAAAGTCACGCCTGCTTTTTCAAGTGCCTTTGCTACTACGATCACTTCCTGCATGGTGTTGCCATCATGCACTAAATCAAGCATGGACAGGCGGAAACAAATAATGAATTTTTCACCAACTTTGGCACGAATCGCCTTGACGATTTCCACGGGAAAACGCATACGGTTTTCAATATCGCCACCCCAACGGTCTGTACGCTTGTTGACATGACTGCTCAGGAATTGATTGATCAAATAACCCTCAGAACCCATGATTTCCACGCCATCATAGCCTGCCTTTTTTGCCAGACTTGCACAACGGGCATAATCTTCAATAGTTGCCAAAATCTGGGCATCTGACATTTGACGCGGTTTAAAAGGATTAATGGGTGCCTGAATTGGGGATGAAGAAACCGAAAATGGATGATAACCATAACGACCTGAATGCAGGATTTGCATCAAGATTTTTGCGCCATGCTTATGCACAGCATGTGTAACCAGACGGTGATGAGGAATATCTGCCAGACTGTTCATGGTACCGCCCGCAGGTAATAACCAACCTTGACGGTTGGGTGAAATCCCACCCGTGATGATTAAGCCAACCCCACCTTTGGCACGTTCACCAAAATAAGCAGCAAGTTTAGGATAATTAAAAAAACGATCCTCCAAGCCTGAATGCATCGATCCCATGACCACACGGTTTTTAATGGTCGTAAATCCGAGATGTAATGGCTTTAAAATATTTGCATAGCTAGTCATGATATTCCTTCTGTATTTATTGGCTTTGCAACTTGTTGCATAGTACTTTAACTGAATTTTTATATGTGTTTATGACTCTTTTCAAGAAAATGCTGACACCAAAGTCAAAAGTAATGTAACTATTTTGATTTCCAATCTAAAAAAACCAAAATCAAATGTATTAGAACATAATTTTTCTGCTTAGTTTTTCTTTCAGGAAAACAAGCTCCATGAAAAGTGTTACAATAGTTCCGATTTTTTATTCTCAAGACTACCTGTTCGGGGTCTTTACTCATAAAAGTTAGGACAAGCAATGACTGATAATGCAACTATCTTGCAGCACGTACCTGTAGGCAAAAAAGTTGGGATTGCCTTTTCTGGTGGTCTCGATACTTCAGCAGCTTTATTGTGGATGAAGCAAAAAGGCGCAGAGCCTTATGCTTATACTGCAAACTTGGGTCAACCTGATGAAGATGACTATGATGCAATTCCAAAGAAAGCTGAACAATACGGCGCAGTCAAAGCTCGATTAATCGATTGTCGTTTACAACTTGCGCTTGAAGGTATTGCAGCAATTCAATGTGGCGCATTCCACATTAGTACTGGTGGCGTCCCTTATTTCAATACCACACCTTTGGGTCGTGCAGTGACAGGTACGATGCTTGTGACGGCGATGAAAGAAGACGACGTCAACATTTGGGGCGATGGTTCAACTTATAAAGGCAACGATATTGAACGTTTCTATCGTTATGGTTTATTGACCAACCCTGCCCTTAAAATCTATAAGCCTTGGTTAGACCAAACCTTTATTGATGAGTTAGGCGGTCGTGCCGAAATGTCGCAATTCTTAATCGACAACGGCTTTGACTATAAAATGTCAAAGGAAAAAGCCTACTCAACTGACTCAAATATGTTGGGTGCGACGCACGAAGCTAAGGATTTAGAATATCTCAATGCTGGTATTAAAATCGTTGACCCAATCATGGGCGTTGCATTCTGGAAAGAAGATGTAAAAATTGATGCAGAAGAAGTGAGCATTACTTTTGAAGAAGGTTTCCCTGTTGCATTAAATGGTCAACGTATCGAAGATCCTGTTGAGCTGATCTTAGAAGCTAACCGTATCGGTGGTCGTCATGGTCTTGGTATGTCTGACCAAATTGAAAACCGTATCATCGAAGCGAAATCTCGTGGTATCTATGAAGCACCAGGTATGGCTTTATTACATATCGCTTACGAGCGCTTAGTGACTGGTATTCATAACGAAGATACGATTGAACAATACCGTATTAACGGTTTACGTTTAGGTCGCCTACTTTACCAAGGTCGTTGGTTCGATTCACAAGCATTAATGCTACGTGAAACTTCACAACGTTGGGTTGCTAAAGCGATTACAGGTACGGTGACTTTAGAATTACGTCGTGGTAATGACTACACCATCATGAACACTGAATCTCCTAACCTCACCTATGAAGCTGAGCGTTTGACCATGGAGAAAGGTGATTCGATGTTTACTCCAATGGATCGTATCGGTCAGTTAACCATGCGTAACCTCGACATTACTGATACCCGTGCAAAACTCGGTATCTATACTGAAACAGGTTTACTTGCTGTTGGCCAAGGTTCTGCAATTCCACAGCTAGAAAATAAATCAAAATAAAAGATGGGTAAATTAATTTGCCCACTTAAAAAGGCTGAATATTTGATTCAGCCTTTTTTTATTATTTGAAATAAAAAGTTAAATACTCAATCATTTCATTTATAGAACAATATGTCGCAATTAAAGACTATTTATCGTCATTATGAATCAATAATATAAGCATTAAGCAAAACATAATAATTGGGAGATGAAAGATGAATGCTTATCTACATCGTAGTGAAAATCGTGGTCATGTCAAAGCAGGCTGGTTAGACACCTATCATAGCTTTTCATTTGGTAGCTGGTATAACCCGAAATATATGGGTGTCAGTGCCCTTCGCGTGATCAATGATGATACAGTTGCTGCACATAATGGTTTCGGTACTCATCCCCATGACAACATGGAAATCTTAACCTGTGTACTTGATGGCACTATTTCCCATAAAGACAGTATGGGCAATGAAGGTCAGATCAATGCGGGTGAATGGCAATTGATGAGTGCTGGAACTGGGGTCACCCACAGTGAAATGAACAAGCATGATAAAGCGGTGCATCTATTACAGATTTGGATTCAACCGAATGTGCAAGATGCCGAACCAACCTATCAGCAAATTCAGCTGAATCCAAAAGACCATCCAAACCAATGGCACTTGATTGCTGGTGATACATCTGCGCCAATGTCGATTCGTCAAAATGCGGAAGTGAAAACTGCTGTCATTGAAAAAGATCAACATTTAGAAATTACAGCACGAAAAAAAGTGAACTACGTGCATGTGATTTCAGGTGAAGTAATGATCGCCGATCATTTGGTTAAAGCAGGTGATGCTTTAGTATTCGATGAAACTGCAACCATTACTGCATTACAAGACAGCCAAATGATTTGGTTTGATCTACCTTAATTAAACTCAGTTTATCTTGTACCCCTTGCCCCTCATGGGGTACAAGCTTTTTCTAATCATTATTACTGCTACTATCACAACTACTTGAGTCTGAGCTCGAATCATCATTTGAGCTACATTCATCAGAACGTCTGAAATCATTATTTTGAGAAGAATCACATGAGGAGGTTGTTGATGAATATGGCTGGCTATAATCAAAATTATCTTGTGTAGGATCAGTTTTCTTGGCAAAAAAGAACAATAAAATCAAAACAATAACAATCACTATAATCATAAATATCAGCATCACAATTCCCTATCGCTATCCTAATCCTTATGACAAACTATAGCGTAAATTTGCTTTAAAAATGATGGGCATTAAAAAAGCCCGATTAACGGGCTTTTCTACAACCTTGAACATTTTTAAAAACAATCAGAATCGTTTCGTTCGTTGTTAGCTGTGTATTCAGGTAATCATATCTTTGTTCATCTAGGCAAGATTTCTCTTAAATCCCAAATAGTATATGACCTCCTTATTGATTAAATTAGCACCAATAATAGGGTGAGTCAAGATTCTAGTAACTGATAAAAATTACTCAAGCATAATGAGTATAAGAAACTCATTCTAAATTGCAATTCAACCTAGTCATTCTTTTAAGCGAGTATTTAAAAAAACAAATGTGATATCAATAAAAAAGCCCTAAATTATAGAAATTTAGAGCTTTTTTATTGATATCTTGGTAGGTATATCCAATACCAAACAAATAGTTAAGTCATTGATTTAAAATAATTTAAATATAAAACATCTTCTTATGATACACACTATGATACAAAATAAAGCATGTTAATTAGTTTATTACTCACATTTTAACAGGCTCATTATTATCTAAATTTAGTCGCCTACAACAATCAAACCATCTTGATCATCTAAAAAGTTAAGCTCAACCAATCTCGCAATATCACGATAAAAAGTACGTTCTGTTTTACCCGTATACAAAACTTGGATTTGTGGTATCCGATACAGTTCAGCTTGGGTTAAAAACTTCTTGGTTTGTCCTGCCACAAGCATAATCGTTTGGATCAAATTAAACTGTCTATCTGATATACGCTTACTAAATTTAGCATCATTCAAAGCGGTTTGATACAGTAAAAAGCTGATCAAATTATTACTTTGATCATGCAAGTTATTGATAGTTTCAAACATCCCTTTTAATACAAACTCAATAAAATCTTGGTTAGGTAAAGGTTCTTTTTTATCAGCAGCCTTGCGACAAGCATTAAACAATGCAAAATACTCATGGATGTTGATTTGGTAGTATGCCCATATCGCTGACGATGTAAATCTATAGCCCGACTGTTCAAGCAATAGCATCTCAATTAAACGCCCTGTCCGCCCATTGCCATCCCAAAATGGATGGATCAACTCAAAGTAATAATGCGCCAAACATGCACGGACAATAGCAGGTTGATTGATCACATTTGGACTATTTAACCACTCCACCCATGCTTGTATAAGATATTCAATATCCTCAATACATTTAGGTGGACGATATGTCCCACCATGTGCGCTATTACCCACCACCGTTTTTTGACTAGGTTGATTGTTCCTAAACTGCCCTGCTGGATTGTGTTGTTCTTCTAAGTTTTGCGATACCAAGCTATGCAACTTAATGACGGATGCTAAAGATATGCTTTGCCCATCTACTGGTTGCAATCTTTTTTGGCTAAATTGCTTAATCCAATCAATCGCCTCTTTAAGATTGGTTAAACGGCGTTCCTCCGTCTTTTGTATGCTCTTAGGGTCTAGTCTTAAAATTTCCTCAGTCTCTTGCTCAGTAAATTGACCGCCCTCAATGGTATTTGTACTATAAATACTACTTGCCAAGACCTTTTCTTGTACTTGGTCGATAATTTGGGGCAAGCTTGGCATCTTATTAAATCTATTTTGTGCATCGTTTACACGGTCAAGCATAGGTTTAACCTGTTGTAGGTCAAACCCAAGTTGAAAGGTAAAAGAGCCTGACTTATAGGTCATTACCCTTAAAGTGGTGTCATCTAGCCAAGCTTTACTTTGATCAGGCATTTTGTCAAAAATTTTGTCAAATAAAATGTCAAAACATTATTATTATAAATCATTATCTTAGTCAATTTTTAATTGTAATTATGTCAAAAGATATGTCATTGTTTTTGTCATTGTTTACTTAGCTAAATATGTAGTATCTAAATTTATCCAACCTATTAAGCACTTAACACGGCGTTAGGATCATTAGCTGCTTTTTTATTACTCCACCAATTCTCTACATCCTGACGATCAAAGTAAACGGCTGCTTGTCTAGTCACACCCTCTTTGATAGGTCGTGGGAAGGATACATCTGTTTGTATCAGCTTGGTCAATTTATCCGCTTTGATTGATAAAATATGGCACACTTCATTTTTTGTTAGTCTTAGTTTTTGCATACATCCCCCTTTGGTTTTTTATTATTAATGTTGTCTATATTGATATTATAATCTTGCATAAATTTTACTCTTTTACGGTGGATGGTTGACCGTCCATATAAAAGATCAATATCCCCACTAAGCAAACAATTATAAAATTTTTTATCTGCACTATTTGTTATCTTAGATAATTTAATCACATTGTTAAAATTTGGTAGTTTTAGCTTGTTTAAATATCTTTTAAAAAACATATCTAAATGATCTATATCATTCCATTGCCAAGCAAACATCAAATCCCAATCTTTTAGCTGTCTATAATAGGTTTTAATCTCAGCTCTAATTGTAACATCAGCAAGTGCTTTTAATTCAGGATTCACGATGTCTTTTTTAGTCCTTTGCTGATCTATCTCTTTACCTTTATGATAATAACCTAGTACCCATCGTTTAGATGATTGACCAAAATAAACTCCATTTTGATATATAGTTTTAGGTTTATGTGGGTAATAACCACCTGTTTTTAATTGATCCAAGTAATTTAAAGCCAATTGTTTATTATCAAAAGTAATATCTTGTTTAACATGGATTTGATATATACGATATTGACCTTTTTTAATCATGTCTAATTGATCATCTGTAGGCTCAACTAAACCCATCTCAATAAACTTTGTAACCACATCTAAACCCAAATCAATAACACTATTGCATCCTGTAATATTTTGACCATGCAACCATTTATAAAAATTACCACTAATATTTAATTTACCATTTTTAGATTTTACTTTTAAAATATGTTTATTTTTAGACTCTATATACTTTGGACTATAAGATTTTTGTACTTTACCAAAATCATTATTATCATCTAAATAAATTATTAACCCTTTAGACAATTTAGTTTGATCATGGCTCTCATCTAAATAAATTGTTAAACCTTTAGACAACTTAGTTGGATCATGATTTACATCAACAACTATATCTAGCCAATCTATATTAATTTTATTTTTATACATCTTACTACTCCTTTTATAATATTTTTTTATTTTTTATACACTTAAAACAAAATAATCTTAATTAATATCAAAAAAATACACATGACTATTTTAAATAAGTCAAAAAAACATTTAAAGGATTAGATATAAAAGGCTAGTATACTAAAAATTAAAAAATGTTATAATTATATTATGTCAAAATGCAACAAATGTACTATTAATACTAACAACAGGTGATTATTTTACTCCATTTTTTCATCAAAATCAAGTTGGCTAATTTTAACTCAATTTTCATCCCATTTAATTACAAAAATAGTAGGACTCATTTTAATTAATGTCTTTTAAAACAAGTCCCCTCATACGATTTTACAATTTAATGTAAAATTAACGTTGCACAAATTGATAAAATGTGTAATTACATAATTATCGCCTTATCTCAAAAAACATAAAGGCCACGACAACATCATGCTGTAATGGCTTTTTATTTTCAAAGATGGTTTACACGCTATTGCACTAAGTTCTCTAAAGTTTGGCTAAATGTACCTTTAAATGCATCATCTTTTTGGTAAAGCTTATACAACTCCATAATATTACGGCGCTGCGTCACCATAATTTCATTTAAGATTTTTTCAAATGCCAATGATCTTGTATATGGATCAGGATTGTTTTTATATTTGTTTTCAAAATGTGGGTGACTTTGGATGCTCTTAACCAAATAAATCACCATTACTTTTTGATCTTCAGGTGTTGCACTCCAACCTTGAAACCACTTTTCGTTAAATTTACTTAATATCTGGTCTAAAGTGTCTTCTTCACTACCACTCGATGGGCTTCGTGGGTTTGGATTTTGTGGGTCAACCATAGTTTCCCCTGCATCCAAGACAATTGATGTATTTAAATGCTCACGCTTCAATGCATATGTTGTTAAATCTACTTGTTCCAACAATTCATCAATGCCCGTTGTTTGTTGGTCTTGCACATCTAATTTAGGGATCAAAAACTTTAAAAACCAATAAAGCTGTTCCCATTCAATTTGATTAATACTTAAGATTGAAGACATTTGGGCATAGATTTTAACAAACTGTTTAGCCTTTACCTTAAAGTCAACTTTTTGTTCATGGGCAAGCTCAAGTGTGGTATTAAACCGTTCTGCAACGGTATCAATAACAGGGCTAATTTTTTCGGCTGTAGCATCTTTAAAAAATAGATCATTTAATTGGATGACTTCATGTCTTTCATATACGCCCGTATCATCTAATGCTGTTTTAATATCATGTAAAACATTAACATCCGTTGCCTTAGACAAGGTTGTTGACGTATAAAAATCATCAAAAGCCGTTTTAATATCTTTAATGTCATTAAAAAAGTCTAAGATAAATAAATCTTCGGTGCGTTTGTTGTACTTTGGTGCAGCACGATTTAGACGTGATAACGCTTGTACACATAAAACACCTGATAACTTTTTATCGACATACATCGTTGTTAACTTAGGTTGATCAAATCCCGTTAAGTATTTATTAGCAACCACCAAGATACGATTTTCATTTAAATCAAACTGTTCTTTTGTTTTATTTTCAGCAAACCCATTTAGACCATCTTCTGTATAGCTAACTCCATCGACTTCTTTTTCACCCGAAAATGCAATTAAAACTTTAAAAGGATTACCCTTTAATGCTAATAGCTTCTTTAAAGATAAGTAATATCGGATTGCAGCCTCAATACTTTGGGTGACAACCATTGCTTTAGCAACACCCTGTAATTTCTTTTTATTTACGACATTGTCAATAAAATGCTCAAGCATAATATCCGCTTTGGCATAAATGGTTTGCTGTTGGGCTTCTACATATGCTTTTAAAGCCTTTTGTGCCTTTTTAGATTCAAATTTTGGGTTATCTTCAATCGACTTTCTTATCTCATAAAAACTTTTAAATGTTGTGTAGTTAGCCAAGACATCTAAAATAAAGCCCTCCTCAATTGCTTGCTTCATCGCATACAAATGGAAAGGTTTATATTTACCTGTTTCATTGTCTTTGATCCCAAACTTTTCTAAAGTGCTATTTTTGGGTGTAGCCGTAAAAGCAAAATACGACACATTATTACGTTGTTTACGGGCATCCATTAAACGGATCATCAAGTCTTGGACATCTTCATCCTCACCATCAACCTGTTTACCCATTGCCTGATTCATGTTGTTATGTGCATCACCAGACTGTGAGCTGTGTGCCTCATCAATAATAATGGCAAAGTTACGCTCACTTAGATCACTAATACCATCTAAAATAAACTTAAACTTTTGGATGGTGGTAATAATAATTTTCTTACCAGCTTCCAAAGCCAAACGTAAGTCAGCACTTTTATTTGCATGTGCAACAATATTTTTGACTTCGGAAAAATCTTTAATATTATCTCGGATTTGCTTATCTAATATTTTGCGATCTGTGACAACAATAACTGTATCAAAGATCGGCTTATCCAAAGCACGTTTACCTGCAACCAAAGCATTGTCAGGATAGCTTTCAATCAATTGGAATGCAGCCCATGTAATTGAGTTGGATTTACCCGACCCTGCGGAATGTTGGATCAAATAAGTTTGTCCTACCCCTTTTGCAGATACATCGCTAACTAACTTACGCACGACATCTAATTGATGGTAGCGTGGGAAAAACAATGTTCGTGTATTTAACTTGGCATCATCGCTTTTATCCAATCGGACAAAATGTTGCACAATATTCACTAAGCTTTCTTTGACAAATATTTCTTCCCACAAATATGCCGTTTTATAGCCATATGGGTTAACAGGATTGCCTTGTCCCTCTTTATTCCCTTTGTTAAATGGCAAAAATAGGGTCTTTTTACCATCTAATTTAGTTGTCATATAGACTTCATCTGTATCTACAGCAAAGTGGACTAGACAACGGGCAAAGCTTAATAATGGTTGATTTGGATCACGATCTTCACGATATTGCTTTTGTGCATGATAGCGGGCATTTTGTCCTGTCCAAGCATTTTTAAGTTCCATTGTGACCAATGGCAAACCATTTAAAAATAAAACAACGTCTATTTCTTCGCCTGCGTTTTTAACCGAATATCGTAGTTGTCGTGTGACACTAAAAATATTGGCATTAAAATTTTGATGGACGGATAGACTGCTACTTGCCAATGGACATGGATACATAAAATGGAAGTGTAAATCATCCATTTTCATACCCTTTTTAAGCATATAAGCGATGCCATGTCGTTTGATCAATTTATCAAAACGGTCTAGTAACTTAACCTTCCAATCATTTGGGTTATATTGTCTAAAGGCATCAAGACTGTCTTTTTGGGTTAGTTCTAAAAACTGAAATAAAAACTTTTCATCAACGGCATATTGCTTATTAAAGTCATTAGGCTGTCCCATAACATAGCCCAAACCGTTATGTTCTTTGACTTCCCCTGCTAAAGCATCTTCTTTACAAATCCCCACCAATACCCGTTCAATGCTTTTTTCAAGTTCTAATTCATTGACTTTACTAATCATTATTTATTTCCATTGATCCAGTTTTTAAGTGCTTTGGTTATGATTGGGGCAAAGGGCTGTAACTTACCCTCTGTTATTTGTTGTAAGTCTTCAACCAATAATGTTAATAACTCATCATCCTCGACCAAGTCATCTATCGTGGTACTTTGACTAAACAAAAAATTGGCAATGGCTTGTTTACGTATATCAACTAGCTTTTGGTTTTGTTGCAAGCTATCACCTAGTTTTAGTACATCAATGGTTTGTTTTGCATCATTGGTTAATCCTGTAATCGTACCGCTGATATTAAATTTAAACTCAGTTTCGCAACGTGGGGACAAGGGACTAATGCTGATTTCTTGATTTTCTTTGGCATCATCACAACACCCCTTAGTCGTACAACTTGCCACAATATTATTAAAATCAAAACTATATTGTGGGTAACGTTGTCGTGGCAAAATATGCTCATTCATACAATCGTGGTCTTTTGACCCAATCTGCCGACAGCAATACGCACATAAATATAACTGTTCACCTAAACATGCTTGTCTAATCGCAAGTCGTATCTGTTCAGGATCATGCCCTAAGTCATCATATCTATGCGTTGGGTTTTTACGTTTGTATTCAGTTAATTCAGTCGGTTCTGTCCCTTTAATGATCTGTTGCAACTTATTTCCTTTGCTTTGCTAGGGTTCTTTTTTTCAACATAGCAACAAGACGCATAACGTCTAACTGACTTTCGCCAAGTTCAAATTTAAGGGTTTGGATTAATTGGTTTGCAAGTTCAAAATCATTATTTTGGATTGCATCCATTGCTTGGCTGATTTGCTCAGCAACTTTAGGATTACGATAACTTGTATCCATGTATTGCAATAATACCGTATTAGCATCTTGCCCATACAATGATGGTAAAGCATTAACTTCCTGTCCATCTAAGTCATAGACCAAAATGTTTTGGGTGTCAGATATGACCAATGGCGAATGAGTGGTTAAGATAAACTGACAATTAGGGAAAGTGGTTTGAAGTCGTTGTATGATTGATCGTTGCCATTGTGGGTGCAAGTGCATATCAATTTCGTCAATCAAAATGATGCCTTTACCTAGTAATGGGTTATCTAACTTAGGATTCATCATGGCTAAACGTCGGGCAATATCCCCCACCAATGCCATCAAGGATTTTTCACCTTGGGATAATTGATTAACATTTAAAGTTTTGTCATTTTTATCAATAATCATTGCCAAACGTGGTTTACGGCTAACTTGTAAGTTTTTAAAGCTAGGCATAAAAGCATAGATGGCTTGTCTAACCGCCTCAAGCTGTACATCTTTAAACTTACCCGAATTATATTGATCTACTTTTTTAAAAAGTTCTTCATCATTTGCATCTTGTTTAATTCGTAAAATAAGGTCTTTTATAAATTCATTCTCAACATCTTCCCGATCTCTAAACCACTCAAAAAAGCGTCTAAAATCCACGGCGTTATTTAAAGCATTGTCATAACCATCTATTTGTAAAAATTGATGCTTTTCCCGTATTTTTAAGGGGATGTCGATCACGCTACGTTCAACGGGATAAAATGCAATTAAAGGTAAGCTACTTTGATCATCCTCACCTAGCCATTGTTTATAATAACTGGTTAGTTGATTTAGTTCCGTTAAATGTGTCGTAAATTCAGCTTTTCTCGCCGTGCGGTTTTTAGTAATACGCCATGTATAAGCTTGGATTTGTTGTTGTAGGTTTTGATCATTAACAATGATTTCGACTGCTGCTGCATTCGCCGTATTTAAAATCACGCTTTCAGGGATCGGTGTACCATTAGACTTGTCATGTTTTAAACGGGCTACAAACCAAGTCAATGCCGTTGCGACCGACTTTAATAGCGATGTCTTACCACTACCGTTATTACCAATAAAAACCGTGATGTTTGATGGGTAGTCTTGTGTAGGTGCTAAAGACACGCTTAGGTCTTGGAATTGCCCAATATTTTTTAGACTAAAGCTTTGTATTTGCATACCTATGTCCTTTTAATTTCACACGCTTACAACAACATACCATATCAATTTTAAACTTGGCTGATTTAGCCCTAAGCAACTTTGATTTTTCCTGTTACAGCATCATTGATTAGGGTTGTTTTATATTCTTTTAGCTTTTGGATCGCAAACATTTGAAGTCCAATTAGTTCATTAATGGCATCCATTTGTCGATCTAAATAACTTGCTATAGCCTTTTGTTCATCAATTGATGGAAGTAATACTATTAAGTTTTTTAATAATTCTTGACTAAGGGATGCCCTAATAACAAGATTCATTTCTTTAACAAAATATGTCCTCATCATTTGTGCATTAAAATAATATTTTGAAAACTCTTTGGTAATATAATTCGCATTTGTAGGTCTAAATCTTATTAAAAATCCTGCAAAAGTAGCTTTTTCAATTGTTTGATAACAAATAGATGCAAATCCGATTTCATCAACGGTTTCAGATGTTCGTGTAAAAAAAACATCACCTTCTAAAACTGAATAATTTTTTTGATCTGCTATAGATGATTTGGCTAAACCATCAACACTCAATGGCAATTGTCTATTTTTATAAACATCACCATAACTCACAAATGGATAGCCCGATCCAAAATATTCGCTACCAGCACTGATTCCATTTTGTGTCACACCTAAATAACGTAACTTGGATAACTGCCAATGTTCAGGTATTTCCCCAATCCAGTCCACACCACTGTCTTTCATTTTGACATTTGGGTCTAAACCTTTAGTAACCGCTTGTTGGATCACAATTTGTTTGCGTTCATTTAGCAAAGCAATTTGCTGTTCTTTAGTTGCAATCGCTTGGTCAATTTGGGTAGTTTTTTGGTCTAAAAATGAAGCTATTTTTTCTTGTTGATGAATAACAGGAATCGTAACTCTTAAACCACCAATAAAATCCCAATTTGCTCTAGGCATTTTTGTTCCATACGTGGAACTATCAATAATATTAATAATTGTATTGCTAAGAAAAAAATATTTAAAAAAATCAGGGAAAACCTTAGTATTATGTCTAAACACATAAATATCACCAAAAGCTTCACCATCAAATTTAGCTAAATATACTTTAGCCAAATATGGTCGTAACTTACCGAATAATATATCATTTATTTTAAATTTTACAGCATCACCCTCAAATTTTGATTCAGTTGTTATAAGTTTACCTGTCCAACTTTCAATATTTTCAAGTGATATTACATTAGTTTTTTCAGTAGTTTTATTTGATATTAATACGCATAAATTTTTAATCTTATAAGTTTTCCAATCATTCGGTATATCACCCAACCATTGCACGCCACTGTCTTTATAGGCATCGTATTTTTGATACATCATTATCCCCTTAAAGACCCAAGTAAAACGCTTTAATCTTTTGTGCCATCAATTGACGGCGCTGCGATAAAAATTCGTTGTAATGGGTATGATCAGATGTATCTAAACTTTCAGGGATACAATTCAATGCCTTATTATCTATTAATACATCTTGGGATTTAATTGAACTATATTCACTTTCATAAGACTTATTCTCATTGATGGCTATTTCTTTAGCTTTAATTTCATCTACCACCTTAACCATATACTCTTTAGGTGCTAAATTGCCCAATTTGATATTAATTTGTTGTTCTGTAAAAGCATAATTGGCAACTTGGTTGTAATCACTTTTCTTAAAATCCTTTTTAATTAAATAATTTTTTGGAAAAATATGATGCACATTACCATTACTACTTTGTTCTAACAAATTACGTACACTCATACTTTCAGACAAAAATGCTGATTCGTTATTTTTACATTGCGATGCCAAATAGCATAAATAAGCATTATTTACCGTACTTGAACTATCCAAGTCATTTACGATACGATAATTCCAAAAACCATCATCCAATTCAGCTTGCTCAATTTGATTTAAATAAGCCTCAATCCCTTTATCAAGGATTTGCTTACTATCACGTTCAATAGCAGATTCAGATGATCCTGAATAACGTCCTGTCAAAATGGACAATACAAACCAACGCTTCACTAAGTTTTGTATTTTAGTTTCATCCATGCCTTTACTACGTAAACTTAGGTACAAGGCATAAGCAAAGTTTAAGCTACCTTTTGAACTGATCAATTTACGGTTAATAAACCCTGCCGATTGGATTAAATTAATAAAACGCTGATAGTTTGTTTTATTAAAAAACTCGACTAATCCTATACCCAGTTTTTGATAACTTTCTTCAGCAATAGTTTGTACATTAGTACGGTTTTCAAAATCACGCCCCGATAACAAAGCAACCAAATCGCTAAACTTACCTCGATTAAATTGATAGGTATAAGCGACACGTAATACATCTAAATAATTGGGCTGATATAGATCATCTTTAACACTAGCTATCCAACTAATTGTTTTATAGTCATCCGATTCAACAAAATCTTTATCATTTTGCTTAATTGTTTTATCAAAACTTCCATCGTTCATTAAATGACAAAAATAGTCGATCATCTTACGTAGGCGATTACCACCAAATTGCTCGTCAGATGCAATCTTAGACATAACAAAATCGGCATTGCTTAACACGACACCTTTTTGGTTAATACGGATAAAGATTTCAGTAACCGTATCAATATCCAAACTCGCATCAAGTTCAATAATACCAATTTGACAGTTTTTAATCGCTTTAAGTTCTTCTAGCTTATTCTCAATAAAGTCCTCATCCGCATCCTGATTTAAAGCCATATATGCTTTACGTGCTTGCGATATAGACATTTGACCATTCAAAATTGGTGATATGTCATTGACCCACAATGGATCACGCTCAATTGCGGTATTACACACTTCAAAAAAAGACTCGTCCCCTTTTGCTGTTGGGTTATATGCAATTTTAATTTGTACTTCTTTATAGTCTTTGTTTAATACCAATTGTCCCACAACTGCTGCGGTCAAAGCAGTAATACGTTGCTGACCGTCAATTAAAATCTTTTTACCATTGGACAATGTGCCATCTTTTAAACGGATGTCTTGATTTTTCCAAGTAATGATATAGCCAACGGGATAACCTTTATAAAGGCTATCCATCAAGTCACGGACTTTACTACTATTCCAAACAAATGGACGCTGTATTTCAGGGATAGCTATTTCACCAGATTTAATCCAAGCCAATAATGTTTCTACTGGTTGCTGGTGTACAGAATATTTTGCCATTTCCCTTAAATTCCTAAAATCTGTGCAATCAAACCATCAGCTTGTTTTTCAAGTGCCAAAATATCTTTGGCAACATCATCTAATGATCTTAATGGTTTGTGTTGGTAAAAATACTTATTAAAGCTGATCTCATAGCCAATTTTAACGCTATCTAAATTAATCCAAGCCTCATCTACGTGTGGCTTAACTTCATCTAAAAAATAGGTATGGATATGTTGTTTTAATGGGATAGATTCGCTATCACGTATATCGGCATTACTTTCATAGGTCACATACTCACCTGACTTCACTGTGGCATAGTAACCAAAGTCGGCAAGGTCTTTTTCCTGACATCCTAAATAATTTAATAAATCATCACGCTTTTCAGCATTTAATTTAATCACTTTCTTAATGACTTTTTCCGCCGTTTCGTCATACCAACTAACGGCATTTAAAATGCTATTTTTTTCAGGTGCGGATAAAGATAAACCTAAATCATTAATTGCTTTATCGACATCTTTTTTAAACACATTGTAGTCGTTGTATTCAACATTACCAATGTGCTGCATTAAGGCTTTTGCTGATTCAAATAAAGCATTTAAAGATAGCCAATGTTTAATATCAAACAACTTGGTTTTAGCTTTGGTATTTAAACTGATGTCCTGACTATCACACCAAGCCATGACATCTTTTTCAACTTTCTTTAAAAACTCGGCTGTATAAAGATCATCCCCATATTTCTCAAGCATATATTGCATAGGCTCAAGTAACGACTTATCAAACTTTAAGCCCTCTAATTTATCTAAACTAAATTGGGCTTTACGGCGGTCGGGACGTTCAATATTAACTTTATAGTAACCAAAATCCTGATTATCAAATACTTTAGCTGCAAGCCCAATTGGGTCATGATTGCTATCAATTTGGCGGTTTAGCTCATGACCATCTAAATAGCACTGTACAATCTCTGCAATATGTTCAGGTGCAAACTCACAGTTCTTATTACCCAAGTTTTTACGTAATTTACGATAAAGTAAGCTTGCATCTATTAGCTGTACTTTGCCCTTACGGTTTTCAGGTTTGTTATTGGACAACAACCAAATATAAGTGGTAATGCCTGTGTTATAAAAAAGATTGTTCGGCAATTGGACAATCGCATTTAATAAATCATTTTCAATAATGTAACGGCGGATATTACTTTCACCACCACCTGCATCCCCCGTAAACAGACTAGACCCGTTATGTACCGATGCAATACGGCTACCAATTGGGCTAATGCTAGTCGGTTTTAACTTGCTCACCATTTCCATCAAAAATAACAACTGACCATCACTAGACCGTGGTGTTGCATCAAGCTCAGCTTCATTCCCCCAATAGTCTTTTAAAATTACTTTAAAACGTGGGTCAATGACATCATTACCATTTTTAATGTACTTTTGCTCAGATGCCCAGCTTTTACCATACGGCGGATTAGACAACATAAAATCAAATCGGGTCGATGCAAACTCATCGGTGGATAATGTAGACCCAACACGGATGTTTTCAGGGTTGTTGCCCTTGATCATCATATCTGACTTACAAATAGCGTAAGTTTCGTCGTTAATTTCTTTACCATATAAAAAGATGTCACGATCAACATTTTCACCATAGCGTTCTTCGATAAAGTTTTGCGACTCGGTCAACATGCCACCACTACCGCAAGCGGGATCATATACCGATAAAGCATAGGGGATTTGATCTTTAATTGGATCAAAAACCAAATGGGTCATTAACTCAATCACTTCACGTGGGGTAAAATGCTCACCCGCTTCTTCGTTATTTTCTTCATTAAACTTGCGGATCAATTCTTCAAAAACGTATCCCATGCCCAAGTTGGACAATCCTGCCAACTTGTAACCATCGGGGTCGGTCATATCAAAAGGGCTTAAATTGATTTTAGGTGATACAAATTTTTCCAATACATCCAACAATACATCTTTGTTTGCCATATGACGGATTTGGTTTTGTAAATTAAAACGGGGAATAATTTCTTTAACGTTATCACTAAAACCCCGTAAATAATCTTCAAAATTGGCAAGCAAGATTTGCTGATTATTGGTTGCGGTATCAAAAAGGCTTTTTAATGTCCACTTAGATGTATTGTAAAATACATAGCCTGATACGTGTTGCAAAGACAAAGCATCTAATTCAATAAAATCTTGTTCTTCTTTTTGTTCTCGGACTTCATCTAAAACTTGCTGTTTAGTCGGTTCAAGTAAGGTATCTAAACGGCGTAATACCACCATAGGTAAAATGACGTCACGATACTTACCTCGTACATAAACATCTCGTAAACAGTCATCGGCAATTGACCAAATAAAAGACACAAGTTTATTATGTACTGAATGATCCATTTTTTACCCAAAAACACCTAAATTTCTTGTGCTTGTATTAAACAACATTTTAGGCAAAATGGCAGTAAAGATTGTGTTCAGATGTTCATATTGCGACATTTACTGTCGTTAAAAGTATCTTCAAAGACTGGTGTGATACACCAACTTTTTTACTTCCGCTTGATATTCATCCCATTCAGACACAACTTGCCCATATTGGGTAAAGACATCACGTTCAGGGCTATTTTCATCCAACAAAATGATTTTGGGGTATCTTTGCTGTAATTGACTTATGTCCAATTGATCTAATTTAGGGTAAACCAAGCCATAGCCCAACCAATGTTGCACGGCGATGGATAAAACTAAACTATTTTCATGCTCGGTTTCAGCCATAATGACATCGGGATCAAATGCTGTGATTTGATGCTGATCATCATCCGTCATTTGTATTTGTAATGATCTAAAGCCTAAAACTGTCGATTTTGGATTCTCATAAGCTGATAATAATTGCATAGCACTTTCCTTATTCTTTTACTAAATTGTCTATATAGTCTGCCCACCATTGCATCATCCCAACTCGTTCTTCAAGGTGTGTCGCTTTATCATAACTACCCTTTGATCCCTTTTTCATATGGGCTAAAGATGCTTCAACCACTTGCGCTTTATCACTAAATTGATTATTTAATGCGGTACTTGCAATATGCCTAAAACCATGTGGGTTTTGTCGATCTTTATACCCCATACGGTTTAATGCCATATTAAAGGTATTGTCTGATATAGGCTTACTTAGGCTATTACGACCTGCAAACAATAACTCAGATTCCGTTCGATATTGTTCTAACTCTTTTAATAATGTAATGGCTTGTCTAGGCAAAGGTACGACATGGGCGATCCTTTTTTTCATAATTTCGGCAGGCTTCGACCAAATAGCTTTATCAAAATCAAACTGATTCCATGTCGCATAACGTAATTCTACGGGGCGTGGGAATAATAAAGCCATTAGTTCCAAGCCAATCGCTAATTTACGTTGATGATGATTACGGATGTCTATAATCAATTGGGGTAACTCATCAACTCCAACGGCTTTCATATTTTTCTTATTCTTATTTTTATCTAAATGCTTGGTCATCCCACCAATCGGGTTAAAGTTGATCTTTGCTTGGAATTTTGCCCAGTCATAAGCATTACAGCAATAAGATGTTAATTTTTCAACTTGGGTATGGATGTTTAATTCACGTTGCAAACCTTGAAAGAAGTCAAACCATTCTTTAGGGGTAATTTCCGTAAAATCACGCTCGCCAAATTTAGGGATAATATGACGGTTAATAGATTTTTGCGCTTTATCAAAAGTTGTTGCACCCCATGCGGATTTTCTAGTATCCAACCATTCCTCCATTAAGATACTAAACTTTTGCCCCTCGATCTGTTGTTGCTGTTGTTTAATGTGCTTCTTTGTTTCTAACACGTCCCCATTGGCTAATTTTTCAGATAACTCATTTGCCTTACGCCTTGCTGCTGCACCACTCACACTTGGGTATCCACCAATCCCTTTCCATGACCAAGTGCCTTTTTCATTTTTATAACGTAATTGCCAAGACTTCTTGCCTGTCTTTTGCACGACAAAATACAATCCGCCTGTATCACGTTCACGGTAATCTTTATCTTCGGGTTCTAAACTTGCCAAAGTCGTGTCGGATAAAGGTCTTTTTTTAATGGCATCTCGTTTCATTTGGTTCTTGTATCATGAGTTAAGTTTTAATCAATGATACACCATATGATACACGGCGGACAGTGGTATGTACCTTTATATAACGGCATATAAAGCAATAAAAAAGCCCTAAATACATGATATTTAGGGCTTTTTAACTTATATATCGTGATACACAGACATACAAATTTAATATATTGGTAGGTATATCCAGACTCGAACTGGAGACCTCTACGATGTCAACGTAGCGCTCTAACCAACTGAGCTATACACCTAGAATGAGAGCATAATATTCATTTTTAATCAGCTTCACAAGTTTTTTTGAGATTGTTTAATTGCGATCGCACAGACTTTAAGCAGTTTCTTAAACTCTTGAATATTTTGCTGAGTATTCTGTTCTAAAAACACAATTTTTTGATATAACACAACTACTTGATGAAATGATTTTTGATCACTATCTACACTTGATAAACGCTGCATCCAAACTTGAAATGTTTCCTCTGATCTTTTATGCAAATGTTTAGGCAATTGCTTTTGAAATTGAATAATGACACGTTGATATAATTCTTGCTGACGTGTTTGTCTCCACCAATAAAAACCAACGTATACAGCTAAAATTCCTGCAATTCCTATAATTAAGATCAGCACATAACTATAGCTCGAATTAAAGCCTAGCTTAGATAACCAATTTTTTTGTTTTTCGGCATCATAACCGACTACTTTGGATTGCCATTGATAACCTAAATAGTCACTCCAAACACGCATGTTTTTCAGAAATTTAAACTGTTGTAAACGCCATGCTTGTGCCTGTGCATCTCCCCAAACTTTCTGATCCTCCGCCATATAATTCTGCATTCCTGAATCTATACGTTGTGGTGCAATAATTGCTGTAGGGTCAATTCTTTGCCATTCACCATCTAGATACACTTCACTCCAAGCATGTGCATCAAGTTGACGAATCTCCCAACTTTCTCCATCTAATGCAAACTGTCCACCTTGATAACCTGTCACAACTCTGGCAGGAATCCCTGCATAGCGCATTAGCATCACGAAACTAGATGCATAATGTTCACAGAAACCCTTGCGACTAGAAAATAAAAATTGATCTATACGATCACTGCCAAGTGTACCTGGTGCCAAGGTATAAACGAAGTTATGGTCTCCATACCAATTCAGCACCTTTTTAATATATTTCTCAGGCTGTTTCTGACTTTGTTCAAACAGTTGATGGGCTAATTGCTGTGCTTTTTGATCACGATCATGATCAAATCGAGTATTAAATTCAATTTGACGTGATGATAACAAAGTAGAAGATGTTGATGTACGCCCCAACCAAAACATTTGGATAGGTTGATTACGTTTAATAAGTTTAGACGGGCGTATACTATCATCTTGATACAGTTGTAAATAACGTTCTTGTGGAATGGAATATTCCAACCCCATGATCCAATTTGCCTGTTCATCAGCAGCTAAGTATTGATAGGCAACTCCTTGAGAATTTGAAGTTACGCTTTTAATCTGTTGATTATAAAAACTACTGGTCCATGTTGTACCATCATACTCATCCAAAACCAAAGCACGCCAGTAAAGCTCCTGTCTATCTGGTAGTTGTCTCATATCTGCAACAACACGAAAAGCCAAAGCCGATGATTGTGATAGTTGTGCAATGTCTCCTGGAGACATACGATCACTAATCCCAGTAGTGGCTTGATTCTTTTGAATAGGAATTGCCCAAAGCGGTGGCAACCGAGGGAAGAAAATAAATAATATAATAAAGAACGGTGTCGCAATCCCGACAAACTTTAGAATTTGTTTAACATCATTTTTTAACTGATTGGATAATAATTGATGCTGGTTAAATAGACCAGTTTGAATCCGATACAACCCCATCAAACATATCACAAATGCTGAAAAAACCAGGACAGCCATCCAGAATGCCTGACTATGTAACAATAAACTGGCACTGACGAATAAGGCAAAGTTAAATACAATCAATAAATCACGGGTATTCTTGGCTTCCAAACTTTTCGCAAATAAACACGTACTTAAAAATGCGACTCCAGCTTCTACTCCCAGTAAAGTTTGATAATTTAAATAAATAAGACCCAAAGATAATAAAGAGAAAAAAACTAAAAATAAGCGTGGAAATGGTGAAATTTTTTGTTTGCTATATCGCCATACCAATATAAGCCAAATAACGCCCCACAACCCACTCAATGTCACAGGAATAAAAGCCACTTGCCCAATTAATACAAATGCCAATACAGCTAAAATGCAAAAATAGATTTGTTTGGTCATAATCTTAGGCCTGTGCAAGTAGAAGTTTTGCTTGAAGAAGCTGCATCTGCCCCTGACCACTTTCTAATCTTGCATGTGGCAGTATCAATGCATAATCATGACCAAGTTGTTCACATTGCTCAATTAATCCCATCATAAAGCTTAATTTTTCCTCATGACTTTGTGCAGGGATTTTTTGATAATCAATTTCTAAATGTTGATGATTGGCTTGAGCTTCAAACATTTTGATAAAAAAGCCCTGTCCTCGAGCAACTTGCTTCCATGCTACATTTTGATAAGAATCACCTTGTTGAAAGGCCCTAAGCTCCTTAAATTCATCTAAACTATCGTTCGCATTCGTTGGTTGGTTTTTATGTTCTTTTTGCCAATCATGCGCTTTAGGTGCAATCCACACTTTTTGTTTTGGATATAAATAAGTCCACGCTCGCACCAAACCTAAAGGATAGGTCGAATAAATTTTCATCGCACCAAATTCAAATAAACCACGCTGCTTTGGAAAAAAAGCCAGTTCGAAGGTCTGTTGTTGCTGATCTAAATAAATTAATTGTTCTTGTTGCAGCCATTGAATACGTAAATATCGGGTCATTACCGATGGCTGATTAAAGCGAAGTTTTAAAATGAAAGGCTGATCGACTTGCCCAACTTCAGCTGCAATCAGATCAATTTGTAAAACATGCAATTGCTTGAATGTGAGATAAAAATTAATCCATAAAATTGCACTGATTAGAAAACAAAAACCTAAAATCAAATTATTTGCATAGTTAATCCCTGCAATAAAGGTAATTAAAATCAGAATGAGATATAGAAAACCTTGCTTATAAATAAAAACCAAAACATCTTTCTGTAACAGGGTTTTAGTCCCATTAACCTGAAAGCGTTTCGCAATCCACTGCTGAATCCTTTGCATAAGCCAATCTCAACTATAAGACATCAACCGATTGCAAAATTTGTTTTACCTCTATTTCGCCTAAACCTAAACGATGAGCAACCACGGCAACAAAAATGGTTTGCACATCATCAGTAGTCACAAAGCTGCGACCTTCAACCAGTGCATAAGCTTGTGCAGCAGCTTTTAATGCCAATACTCCACGTGTTGATAAGCCATGCCGTTGTTTACGTGTTTCAGCAGCCAAATCTAAAATATAATTGAGTACAGCATCACTTAGAAAAACCTGTTTTGCTAATTCACGTAATTGCAAAATATCAATTTGCGTAAATACCGCTTCTAATTGATGAATTAAAACCTGACGTGAGCTTTGTTGTAACAGTAGTTTTTCAGCTTGACGAGACGGATAACCGAGCGATAAACGCATCAAGAAACGGTCAAGTTGTGACTCAGGCAAAGCATAAGTTCCACTTTGAAATAGTGGATTCTGCGTTGCCAGCACCCAAAATGGTTGCGGTAAGTCATAATGTGTTCCATCAACAGTGACAGCACCTTCTTCCATAGCTTCAAGTAATGCACTCTGTGTTTTTGGACTACAACGATTGATCTCATCTGCCAATAAAATCTGAGTAAAAATTGGACCTTTCTTGAACTCAAATAAATGTTCTTTTTGATTAAAAATATTGATCCCAATGACATCACTCGCCAACATGTCATTGGTAAATTGAATCCGCTGAAAATGCAGCCCTGCTAGACGAGCTAAGGCACTAGCCAGAGTCGTTTTACCCAATCCTGGTAAATCTTCAAACAATACATGGCCACCTGCCAATAAACAGGTCAGCGCTAATTTAGTTTGTTGTGGTTTATCTAAAATAAGTTGATTCACTTCAACCAAAAAACGTTCGATTTTCTGAGTAAAATTTTTAATATTTTGCTCTACTTCTTGATTTTTTTGTTGTTTTTCTTGAATAGAAGCTTTTTCCATGCCCCACATAACGTAATCCTCAAACTAAAACAGTGCATGATTCAACATACACTGTTTTAGTTTTTTTTCAAAGAAATCAAATGACTTCTAGCAAGGACACTTCTTCATATTTCCACCTGCCGATGGATAGCGTGAATCAATACAATGCCGATAAAATGTCTTGGCATCCATTGGGGTTAAATCAGGATGATGTTGCTTCATGTGGGACAGATAATTCTCGTAATCAGGGACACCAACCATCAAACGAAAACTTTTTTGCAGGTTCTGCCATAAAGACACAATTCTAGACCAGTTTTTGGGCGAAAAGATCAGGTGTTTTTGTGACAGAATCGTGAATTTAATGATCTTTACAATCACTGAACCACCCTGCCGTGCAATCTTGAAATCCATGCCTACTCTCCCTTGATGCTATTCGCAGTCATCGGTGTTTCTGAATAAACTGCTCGTGCTTCATTCACAGTAGGGATTGAACTTGCCAAAGCTTTACGGATGACTCGAATAGATGCAATCACCATCACAATTGCCACAATCATAAAGAAGGCACACAACGCAGCATTAATCTGGTTGGACATGACAATCGTCTGCATTTCATCAACGGTTTTGGCTGGTGCAAGTACCTCACTACGCGCAATCGCATCCGAGAAACGGTTGGCTTGGGCAAGGAAACCAATCTTTGGATTTTCATGAAAAATCTTTTGCCAGCCCGCCGTCATTGAAGTAATAAACAGGAAAATAGTTGGGACAATAGTGACCCACACATACTTCTCTTTTTTCATCTTGAATAGGATGACTGTACCCAAAATCAACGCCATTGAGGCAAGAATCTGGTTACCGATACCGAATAGCGGCCACAATGAGTTGATCCCACCCAGTGGATCAACCACACCCTGATAAACAAAGAAGCCCCAGCCTGCAACCGCAACAAAGGTTCCAACCAGATTTCCAAAGAATGAGCTGGATTGTTTCACCGCTGGTATCACGATACCAACCGTATCTTGCACCATGAAACGGCAGGCACGTGTTCCTGCATCTACTGCGGTAAGGATAAATAAGGCTTCAAACAGGATGGCAAAGTGATACCAGAATGCCATCATGGAACGGCTATTGAAAATTTCCGAGATGATATGTGCCATACCAATCGCAAAGGTCGGCGCACCACCCGTACGGGAAAGAATTGAACTTTCACCAACCTCCTGAGCAAGCACAGTCAGCATCTCAGGTGTGACGATGAAACCTAGATTACGCACCGCTTCCGCAGCCGTATCCACCGTTGTACCCAGAACTGCCGCTGGTGCATTAATCGCAAAATAAATCCCTGGATCAAGTACGGTTGCACAGATCATGGCCATTATCCCGACACCAGATTCCATCAACATGCCACCATAGCCGATCATGCGGATATTGACTTCATTATCAACCAGTTTTGGGGTTGTTCCAGAAGAAACCAGCGCATGGAAACCTGAAATCGCACCACAGGCAATGGTAATAAATAGAAAAGGAAATAAACTGCCTGCAAATACAGGCCCTGTACCATCAGTAAAATGGGTGACAGCTGGCATTTTCAGGTCGGGCATGGCAAACACAATGCCGATCGCCAAACCTGCAATCACACCGATTTTAAGGAAAGTGGATAGATAGTCACGCGGGGCCAACAGCAACCAGACTGGCAAGACAGAGGCAATAAAGCCATAAATGATCAGTGCCCAAGTCAGCTGTGTTCCACTGAGGGTAAATAATTGCCCCCAATATGGGTCTTTCGCCACATCACCACCAAAGACAATTGCAGCCATCATCAGCACAAAACCGATGATGGATACCTCTGCAATTTTCCCTGGGCGTAGATAACGCATGTATATGCCCATGAATAATGCAATTGGGATGGTTGCTGCGATACTGAACACCCCCCACGGACTATGCGCCAAAGCTTTTACGACAACCAATGCAAGTACCGCAAGAATAATAATCATGACACCGAGCGTACCCAACATCACAATAACACCTGCGAAAGTACCTAACTCCTGTTTTGCCATTTCACCCAAAGACCGACCATCACGCCGAGTTGAGATAAATAGCACAAGAAAATCTTGTACCGCGCCTGCAATCACCACACCGACCAAAAGCCAAATGGTTCCTGGTAAGTAACCCATTTGCGCTGCAAGAATTGGCCCAACCAAAGGCCCTGCACCTGCGATAGCAGCGAAATGATGTCCAAATAAAACGTATTTATTAGTGGGCACATAATCCAGACCATCATTCAAACGATGTGCTGGTGTTAAGCGTTTAGAATTTAATTCAAAGACTTTTGTTGCAATAAATAAACTGTAGAACCGATATGCAATGCTATAAACACAAACCGCGGCAAGAACGAGCCAAACTGCATTGACATGCTCTCCACGACTTACCGCCAAAATTCCAAATGAAATTGCACCAATGATGGCAACTAAACTCCACAGAATTTTTGAGGATAGCGTCGACTTTGCTTGTACTGTCTCCATTCAGAACCTCTCAAATACATAAGCTGTAGTTTTGGATTTCCCTTCCTATGTTTTCTTTAGAAGAAATATCTTTGTAAGTCTATCTGTTATTAAAAATGATTTATCTAATACTTTGGCATAAAAAAGGGATGATTGTTTAATCATCCCTTCGATAATCGTATAGCTTACATAGCATTGCTACTCATTTACGATTATGCGCGCTCTAGGTAATCACCTGTACGCGTATCAACACGAACACTTTCTTCTTGCTGAACGAATAATGGAACACGTACTACTGCACCTGTTTCAAGTTTCGCTGGCTTACCGCCACCGCCAGAAGTATCACCACGCACACCTGGATCAGTCTCAACAATTTTAAGCACAACAAAGTTCGGTGGACTCACTGTTAAAGGTACGCCATTGAACAGCATGATGGTACATTTTTCATTTGAATCGTCTTTTAACCATTTCGCAGCATCACCCATTGCAGTTTTGTCAGCAGCGATTTGCTCGAAAGATACAGGGTCCATGAAGTTCCACATTTCGCCATCGTTGTAGAGGTAATCCATTTCAACTTCAACAATATCAGCGGCTTCCAAAGAGTCACCTGACTTGAAAGTTTTTTCCAATACCTTACCAGAACGCAGGTTACGCAGTTTCACACGGTTGAACGCCTGACCTTTACCTGGTTTTACATATTCGTTTTCCATGATTGAACATGGGTTGCCATCAAGCATAACCTTGAGGCCTGCTTTAAAATCATTTGTAGAATAATAGGCCATGAAAGGCTCACTCCAAACTTAAAACTCAAATCTATTAGTGCTAGACTACGCGCACAGCTTAGGCTATCACTATTTTAACGTATGGCATGATAAACTATTTACATCAAGAGAAAAACTGGCAATCACAACTCAGTGATCTAATTACTGATCCTTTGGAGTTGTTAAATCTGCTTGAATTATCCACCAAGCAATTATTATCAGGGGCAATACTTGCCTCTGAACAGTTTAAATTACGCGTTCCACGTGCATTCGTCGGAAAAATGCGTATTGGGGATCCATTTGATCCTTTGCTATTACAGGTTTTACCACACCATCTTGAACTTGAAGAACATCCTGAATTTGTTACTGACCCATTAGGTGAGGAAGCAGCCAATCAAATGGCTGGTGTCTTACACAAATACCAGTCTCGCTTTTTACTGACCTTAACAGGTGCATGCGCAATTCACTGCCGTTATTGTTTCCGCCGCCATTTTCCATATCAAGAAAATTTACCTAAAAATGATGATTGGCTAAATATAAAACAATATATTGAAGACAACCCTGCCATCAATGAAATCATTCTCAGTGGGGGCGATCCTTTAACTTTATCTAATCGAAAAATAGCACTTTGGATAGAGCGATTAGAATCTTTACCTCAACTCAAAATATTGAGAATCCATTCACGAGTTCCAGTTGTTATTCCCAATCGTATCGATGAAGAGCTTATTTCTATTTTAAAAAACAGTAGGCTACGCATTGTAGTAGTGATACACTCAAATCATGCTTCAGAACTTGATGATTTAACGTGTTCAAAGTTATTACAGTTATCATTACATCATATTACTGTGTTAAATCAGGCAGTTTTACTTAAAGGTGTGAATGACTCTGCAACATCTTTAACTCATCTAAGTTATCGACTATTTGAAGCGAGGGTTATGCCCTATTACTTACATGTATTGGATAAAGTAAAAGGTGCTCAACATTTTGACTTAAGATCTTCAGAGATAGATCATATATACAGTGATGTATTAGCGAGTTTACCTGGATATTTAGTTCCAAAACTCGTCAGGGAAATTGCGGGCGAAAAAAATAAAACACCGCTTTTTGGGGTTCAAACGTTCTGAGATTGATTACAATGATGAATAATGCATTTTCGGATATTTTTCAAATTCCCACTGTTTTAAGACGGGATAAACTCAGTTTTTGTGATGCAAACGCAAAAAGTTTAACAGAATGGATTTCAACCCTCTCAATTATGCAGTTGGGTGATACTTCAAAAGCATTGTTTGCAGCTTTATTAGAGCTTTGTGAATTAGATTGTTCAGAAACATTACGCTTTGATCTCATTCAGACCTTACATCCAACGATTGAAAATATTTTAGGTAGCCTAGAGAAAAACTTTTTTAATCAGGGTGTAATCAGTTCAGATCGTAATGAGCACATTATTGAACTGGCAATGCTGTTACGCTGCTATTTTGCGGCTATTTATATCAATATTGTTCGCCGCAGTAGCGAACAATTGGAAAATCGAAAATTTTCTATTTTTGCACTAAACCAAAAGAAAAATTTACATACTGCTAGAACACTTGCAACTTTCCAAGCATTACAACAACTTACGCAGCTTCTTTATCAACAACACATGTTATATAGTGAACCTGTTGCAGGACAGTGGCTCATTGCACATCAACTATACGATGCAGCAGTGACACATAAGTATCATCATGTGACTATTGAACAGGCGCAAACTAAGCCAAATAGCCTGAATAATATTGCTCAGGCCTATGCTCAATTAATTTTGATGGATATTTTTAATACCAATCAAATTCGTCAAACAGAAATTCAAGCCCTGTTTCAATGCAGTTTTGACTGGGCCAAAATGCTACAGCTCTTATCTAAAGAGACTGATTTAACTAAATACGTTGTTGATACAACTAAAGATCATCCGCCAATATACAACAAAAAACAAAGTTCAGGATTTAATCCTAATATCTTTATTAGTACAAATGGTTTACTTGATCATGTGACAGCAACCTTACATAAAAACGCTGAATATATTTCTAAGAATGAAAAGATTTACCTCACACCCGCTCTAAAATTCCACGTTCAGACCATTTTAGGATCTACGGCAGAACGTCGCCATGAACGCTATGAATATTCAGCTCAACTACATATTTGTTTTGGACTCTTAACAGCCCACTTCTATTTATCCAAAGCAAAAAACTTCGGTGAAACATTACTCTTAGAACACGGGTATGGACTACAAAGCGAATCAAAATTTTTATCAACTTGGGATAAAAAAGATTCTTCTGGCAATCAAGAATCCTCAATCCAGCGTTTAAGCCGAGAAAACAAAGCCATTTATCAAGCGGATATTTTAGATATTAGTGTTAATGGTTATCGAATTAAATGGTCAGCCGAAGCACCAAAAAATCTAAGAACTGGCGAATATATTCTTGTAAAAGAAACCTCTCATGGACATTGGCGCGGCGGTGTAATTCGTTGGCTAAAGCAATCAAGTGAAAAAAGTTTAGAATTAGGCTTAGAGGTTTTAGCACAAGAAATTTTCCCTTGTGCAGTTCGCGTACAAGCAGATCGTCATATTAGTAATTATCACCCTGCGCTTATTTTAAAAAATCAAAATTTAGATAAAACTAAAACAACAATAATTTTGCCAGGCTCGCAAATTTTTCGCGAACAGCAAGCTGTTCATTTGAGATTAGGGAAAGAGGAAGTAAAAGTGTATCTGTTGACTGCACAACTAATTACCCAAAGTTTTGTTCAATTCGACTTTGAACTACTTAATGAAGAAGAACAACCCGTTCTTAATAAATTTATTGCGCAAAAAAATATGGATACAAATGACCAAGATTTATGGGAAGCATTGAAGTGAGAAATTCTTTACTCTCTAAAAAGTTGAAACGAACTGAAACGCGCTTACTCATTATTGATGATAACCAATTAAGGTATAATCAAGTTTTAGAGCTTTTTGCGCAGCAAGAACATCAAGTACAGGCTATTTTACTTGATGATTTAAAAACTTTTGAAAAACAATTGAATTTGCCTTGGGATATTGTAATTTTTGGACGTGCTTACGATCTAAAAATCGAACAAACGCTTTCTCTTATTCATGCATCCGCACAACCAAGTTTACCCATTCTACTGCTTGAGCCAGATGACTATAATTCAGCGCTATATCAAAATTACATTCATAAAGGTATTTATGATGTTGTGAACTTAAAGGCGCCAGAAGAATTTTATATCAGTATTATTAGATCACTTTCATTCAGTCGTTTAGTACAAGCAGAGCACCGTTTACTTACCGAATTAGAGGCAGCCCAAACACAAGCCCAATCACTTGTTGCTGAAACACATAAAGCAGTTGCAATTCTACAAGAAGGTATTCATGTCAAAGCGAATGCTGAATATGCTCACCTATTTGGTTTCGACAGCGAAGACGACGTCATTGGCTTACCAATACTTGATATTTTACAACCTGAAGATTTAGGCCAGTTTAAATTACGCTTTAAAAGAATTTCCCAAGGCTTATTCGAACAAGCACGCTTTGAAATTCGCACCCAAAATCCAATGGTTAAGAATAATCTTTTACATGTTGAGTTCTTACCCTCTGGTAATGATGATGAAATACAACTGAATATTGAATGTGAATCATCATCAACTGTTGTTTCAGCAGCAACTGCCACGACTACTTCAGTACAAAGTGAAAAAGCCTCTGGTATCATCTCAGCACTGCAACAAATTAATCGAAATTTAGCAAATCACCCAGCCAATGCAAATGCGCTCATCTTATTTAGCCTGAATAATTGTCCAAACGAAGTTTTTCAAACTGACTGGCGTGGAACTAAAGCTTATTTTTCAAATATTGCAAATTTCATTAAAGAACAAGTTAATGTTCCAATTTATCAAATAGAAACGGCTTTGTATGTTGGGCTTATTCAAGCTGAATCAAAAACAGTTTTAAACTCTTTGCTTATAGGCTTGAATGGTTTACAAAAACCTCAGTTATTGGTCACTGAAAACCACACTTTCCCATTACATTTAAAACTGGGCTATCAAGAACTAGACCAACAAATATTAGATGATGCTCATTTTGAGAAAATCATTTCTCAAGCATTTACGCATGCACTACCAGTCTTGAAAAATGCATCGATTGACAGTGATATTAGCCTGACAACTGATAAAATTTCAATGTCGATGGAAGTCAATCTTTTAGAAGAGCTCAGAAGCAAATTAGATAAGGGTGATATACATCTAAAATATCAGCAGCTTTATGATAAACAAGATCAATTCACTCATACCTATGAAGTATTTGGCGGTATTATTCATAATAATCAATGGTTAGACTTGATGGATCTTAGTGATCTAAAAGATGATCATGAATTATCGGCTCAGTTAGACCGTTGGGTATTAGTAGAAGCTTGTAAACAATTACACAACTTCATTACCCAATATCCAAAAGCTAAATTAATTATTAATCTGAATCATCATATTTTATTGAATGACAGAAAATTATCCGAATTGGTCGCTAAATTATTGACAATTATTGGAAGCAAACAAGCCCATCCTTTAATTCTGCAGTTTTCAGAGCAAGCTCTTCAGCAAAATTTATCACAGGCTCAATCTCTGATTGCATCACTTCGTCAACACGGCGCTGAGATCTCTATTCGTAACTTTGGTGATTCTCTTTATAGTGACTCAATTCTTCAACAGATCGATACGCAGTATTTAAGCTTCCATCGAAAATTAGCGAAGATGCTAGTATCTGAAAAAGAAATGGCAATTCTGCAAGAGAAAATTCTTCATTTTATTGCTGAAAAGCAAGTTGAGATTTTACTCACCGAACTCAATGACATGAGTTTGTTTGCGAATGCATGGAATGTCGAAGCCCGCTTCTTGCAAGGTAACTACTTCCAAAAGAAACTTGATCGTTTAACTGACGTACAAGACCAATAGAAAATCCTCCCTAACCCTCCTTTGATAAAGGAGGGAATATCAAAAGGCATAAAAAAACGGGCATATCGCCCGTTTTTTTGTTTTCTTGATATTAACGTTTGATAGAACGTGACATACCAGAGAAACGTTGTTTGAATTTGTCGATACGACCACCAGTATCCACATTCTTTTGTTTACCAGTATAGAATGGGTGGCAAGCTGAACATACGTCAAGATAAAGAGTTTCTTTACCAAGTGCAGAACGAGTTTCGATTACGTTACCGCATGAGCAAGTAGCAACTAATTTTTCGTATTTAGGGTGAATATCGGCGCGCATGGTCGATGCTCCTATTTAGTAAGAAAGGCTTAAGCTGTTATCGCAATTGATCACTCTCAAGATGAGGAAAGCAGAGTGTTAACACTCGCAGATCAATACCACAACAGACCATTTCTTTTGACTCACCGAGACCCTTAGATCAGAGCAAAGCCAACAAGTGGCAAAGATTATACGCCAATAAATCAAAATTTGCGAACTATTCTTGTTTTGATTTTGACCAACGATTCGCAATTACACCACAGACCATTAATTGGATTTGATGAAAAATCATAATCGGCAATACAATCATACCTAAAGGCTGACCAATAAACAGAATTTGCGCCATTGGCACGCCACTCGCTAGCGTTTTTTTAGAGCTACAAAAGAAAATAGTAACTTGATCTGCATGATTAAACCCTAACCATTTTGGTAAATACGAAACAAGCAACATTACAATAGTAAGCAAAACTGAGCATGCAAGTACTAAATACAGCAAAGCTAATCCACTGATTTGATGCCATAAGCCTGCAACTACAGCACTGCTAAAGGCACCGTAAACTACCATTAAGATTGATCCTTGATCGAAAGCTTTCACTAAGCTTGGTAATTTGATCATATAAGGAAAAACATAAGGGCGAAGTAACTGACCTAAAACAAAGGGAACCAATAGTAACAAGGTAATTTGAACAATCGATTGCGTAGGATCAAAGCCATGTTGGCTTTGGCCTAAGATAAAATAACTCACTAAGATTGGCGTAATAAACATCCCAATGATATTGGAGAAAGATGCACTACAAACCGCTCCTGCAACATTCCCTTTTGCAATCGACGTAAATGCAATTGAAGCTTGTACCGTTGAGGGTAAGAAGCACATAAATAAAAAGCCCCAATACAACTGTTGCCCAAGAAGCGGCTCCAAAACAGGTTTAGCTAAAAGCCCAATTACAGGAAAAATCGCAAAAGTAAAAGCAAAAACCAATGCATGCATTTTCCAATGCAGCATTCCCTGTATAACGGCTTCACGTGACAACTTGGCGCCATGTAAAAAAAATAATATAGCAATCGCAACTGTCGTTAGGATATTAAAGTAATGCGCAACCTGTCCCGAAACTGGGAAAAAAGTCGCTAGTACTACCATTGCTATCAATAATATTGTGAAACGATCTAGCGCCAAGAGCTTTAACATAACTTTTCCCAATCTGTTCGCTAATAACGATACAGCCCAACATGAGATTATTGACCATTCGATCAAAACATCATACTGGGCTGTATAAATAAAGCTATGGCTTTAAATTAGAAATTGTGGATCAAGATACGAAATTAATTATTACGTGCATTTTGATCCTGTTGAATCAATTCAACCTTATAGCCATCTGGATCTTCAACAAAAGCGATCACCGTAACTCCACCTTTCATTGGGCCAGCCTCACGTACTACTTTTCCACCAGCTGCTTTGATTTCTTCACATGCTTTATAAGCATCATCTACGCCAATAGCGATATGACCATAGGCATTGCCTAAATCATAGCTAGCTGTATCCCAGTTATGAGTCAGCTCAAGCACAGTATTGTTTTCTTCATCACCATAGCCCACAAAAGCCAAGGTAAAACGCCCTTCTTCATAATCACGTTGGCGTAGTAATTTCATACCAAGTACCTCAGTGTAGAACTTTAAAGATTGTTCTAAATTACCTACTCGTAACATCGTATGTAACATGCGCATAGTTATTCACCTGTCTGTTGAGTTGTTTGGTTTTCATGGTCACGTAATAGTTTCGCAACCCAAACCACAAGAATCAAAATTGGAATTCCAATTAAAGTCGTCATTAAAAAGAAATTTGGGTAGCCAATATTACTCACAATCGTTCCTGAATAACCACCCAATAATTTGGGTGTTAAAGTCATTAATGAACTGAAAATTGCATATTGAACTGCGGTAAATGATACGCTGGTTAAGCTAGATAAAAAGGCAATAAATGCAGCACCAGCTAAACCTGAGGCTAAATTATCGACAATAATGGCAAAATAGAGCCATAATGAGCTATAGCCTTTTATCACTTTGCCAGAAAGTTCTATTGTGCCTGACTGACTTGGATCGACCACAGCAATTGGCTGAATATCGACATCGAGTGTGGTTTCAACATGTGATGCAGTATTGATACGGTATGATCTTGTTGCAAATAACTGGCTTGCACTATTATTTTTTAAATGAACAAAAGCTTTAATGGTTTTAGTGGAAGATGCTTGTAATAGCTTTCCATCTACAGCACCAGTAAATATTCCTTTATCATCCACTTTCGCAGCAAATTCTTGATTATCTAATTTAAGGATAACAGGCTTATCCTGATTTAAATCTTCAATTTTAAGCCCTGCTAATTGTCCTTTAACCACTAGACTTTGCTTCAATTCTTTTTCTGTTAATTGATCATCACCACTAATAGGTAATAATTGAATCTGAGCGTGCTGGGCATTTACTAAGTATGGTATTGCAAGAGTTACATTGGTATCACTCTGATTTTGGTACTGAGTACTTACCTGTACCGAATTTGCTTTTGCTAAGACGTCATTCGGCACTTGTAATTTCCAATATCCAACATCATCGGTTTGCACTTGATAATGTTTATTTCCGACCTGAACCTCAACTGGAGCAAGTGGTTTACCTGATTTGACCAAGCCGATAAAAATTAAATTGGTTGAACTGGCCAACACTGCGCCCACGAACATGAGTTTCATAATGTTCATGCGTTGCGCCAACAAACCACCGAGAAAACCACCAACTAAACTAAAGATCACACCATAGATTTTCACAGCCTCAGCAATTTGTTCTTTACTGAAATTTAGATCTTGATAGAACACATTGGAAATCACTCCTGCAATGATGTCTGAGATGCGGAAAAAACCAATCAGCAGTAAAAGAACTAAGGCAAGTTTAATACCGTAACGTTTGAAGAAATCTAAAATTGGGGCAACCCAAGTTTCTTTAGCCATTTGTTGATTCACGACGCCAGCTTTAACTAAACCCAAACCAACCAATAAAGCTGTGGCTGTAGCAGTTAAAAAGCGCAGTGCTTCTAAACCAAATAAAGCGGCGGTGTCTTTAATATTTGCGGCTTTAGCGGTAGCATCTGTTACATTCCCAGAGTAAATATAACTGACAACAAAAGTTGCAACAGCAATAAAAAATACAAAAACTAAGCGATAGTAATCTGTAGTTTTATAATGTTTATAAACACGATTTACTTGAGGTTCACGAATGCATAAAGTTGTAATAATACCAACCACCATGACTGCTGCCATGGTGAGATAAGTATATTTCCATGCTTCATAGATATAATTGCCTTTAGCTGTACCTAAATAAGCAGCAAGAAATAAAGCCCCTGCACCCGCAACGATCATCCCGATACGGTAACCTGCGTTGTAAGTTGAAGCTAAAACCGTTTGCATCTCACTTTCAGCGAGTTCAATACGATAAGCATCGATGACAATATCTTGAGTCGCTGCCGAGAATCCTAATAAAACAGCACCAACTGCCATTTGAATTAAATAGCCTTGTCCAAGTGCTGGGTCGGAAAATGCCATAATACAAATTGCACATATAATTAAAGACTGTGCAATCAACAACCAAGCACGGCGGCGACCTAAACTTTTCGTTAACAATGGAACAGGCAATTCATCAATCAACGGTGCCCAAACGAATTTAAAAGAGTAACCTAATGCCGCCCAACTAAAAAATGTCACAGCACTTTTATCAATTCCTGCTTCACCTAACCATAAAGACAAGCTAGAAAAAATCAATAAAATGGGTATCCCTGCCGAGAAACCAAGAAATAGCATAATCAGTGCACGGCGATCTAAAAAAGCTTTAAATGCGGATGCCCACCCAGTGGCTTGAGTTGTCATTGGTTATTATTTTCCATGAACATGCGTGAATATGCCTATTCAATCGTTTCTTGCTCTTGCTTGCAAGTTGCTTTATGCAACCATTGTTTTGTTTTGTCGATAAAAAACACAAGTTCGCTTGATCTTTAGACCTAAAACTGTATACCTTTAATTACTTAACTTTCGTTTCTTTGTTGGATAGCAATAGTGACCCAAAAACTTGATCAAATGACTGCAACAACTTTATCTTCAACACCAACAAACACGACTACAGCGAAAATCAATTCTTTACCAAGCGCCTTTGAGCAGACGGATATTCAAACGACACTTAAGAAAACAGCACTTAGCCCTGAACAACTCACGCATATTCTAAATTTAGCTGAGATTCCGAGTTCAACTAAACGTATCAAACCCCTCAATAACTTTCTTGGGCAAGATCGTGCACGTGCTTCAGTAGAAGCTGGTATTTCCTTACCATACTCTGGCTATAATATTTTTGCAGTTGGCACAGCGGGTCTTGGCAAACGCACCATGATTAAACGGTTGCTTCAGCAACACGCTAAAACCATGCCTACGCCAAACGATTGGGTTTATGTCAATAACTTCAAAAATCCAAGACAACCCATTGCACTACGCTTTCCTGCAGGACAAGGTACAAAATTTCAAAATGCTTTGCAGCAAACATGGCAAATTATTCTAAAACAATTGGAACGCCGTTTTAGTGCTGAAAGCTATCACAATCGTATTGAACGCATTCGTCAAGATACAGGTGATGTCCAGCAGCAAGCTTTAATAGAACTCACTAAAGAAGGACAAGAACTCGATTTAAAGTTGATTTCTCGTGATGACAAACACGTCTTTATTCCAATGCAGCTCATAGAAAATGAATATCAAGAATTAACAAAAAATGATCTTGATGCGTTAAGCAGCAAAGAACGTGCTGAAATCACATCCAATATGCGTTATATGGAGAAAAAACTAGAGCGTTTAGGGTTACATCTTGGTGATTTAGAAGACGATGCTCGTGATCAAGTATCAATTTTAAACCGTGAAATTGCCACTCAAGTGGTTACACCACGTATGGAGTCAATTTTAAATAAAAACAAAGAAGTCAAAGGTCTCGACTTATATCTGAAACATTATGCTGAAGATATTATTGATAATGTTGAGCTGATTTTAGAACAAGAAGAAGATGATTTTACGCCTGCTTTATTTAATCGTGTTCCATCACGTTATCAAGCTAATGTAATTATTGCCAATAAGCCAAATAGTGGTGCTCCAGTTATTTTCGAAGATTTTCCAACTCACTACAATTTATTGGGTCATGTGGAGCAACTCACTCACAATGGTACGATCACGACCGATTTCACCCTGATTCGTCCAGGTTCACTGCATCGGGCCAATGGTGGCTTTTTAATGCTTGAAGCAGAGCAATTGCTTGAACAACCTTATGCATGGCAAGGTTTAAAACGTGCATTGAAATCAGGCCAACTCAAACTTTCTTCGTTAGAACATATGCTAACATTAACGGGCAGCATTTCGATTGAACCCGCTTCTGTTCCTTTAGATATCAAAGTTGTTTTACTGGCAGAACCTGAAATTTACTATGAAATTTTAGAGGTTGAACCAGAATTAGGCAGTGTCTTTAAAATTCGAGCAGATTTTACGGATACCTTGCAGCGTAATAACAGCAATGAACAGGCCTACATGCAATTGATTGCAGACTATGTTCAAGCCGATAAATTGCTTCCATTTGATCGTTCAGCGCTCGCTGCTTTACTCACCGACTCTAGTCGTCAAGCAGAAGATCAAAGCTCTCTCTCACTACATGCCTCTACACTCGGTGATTTAATTCGTGAAGCACATCATCATGCCTTTAAAGCTGATGACAAAATAGTCACAGATCAGCATGTCAACCAAGCATTACATCATCGTCAATATCGCTTAGGCTATTTAAGAGAGTTATATTGGCAAGATCTTTCGCGTGGGACACAATTGATTGAAACTTCAGGGCATCGTCTCGGTCAGATCAATGCCTTGTCTGTAATTCACTATGCAGATGTCGAATTTGGATTACCATCACGTCTAACAGCTTCTGTGTATCAAGGCGGCGGTGATATTTTAGATATTGAACGCAGTGTCGAGTTAGGCGGCTCGCTTCATGCCAAAGGCGTGTTGCTCATGTCAAGCTTCTTAAAAGCACACTTTGGTCGTGAACAAATCTTACATTTCTCCGCAGCATTGGCGTTTGAGCAAAGCTATGGACAAGTGGATGGCGATAGTGCCACTGTTGCAGAACTTTCAGCTTTAATTTCTGCCATTTCTCAAATTCCAATTGACCAATCATGGGCGATTACGGGTTCTATGAACCAACTTGGCCAAGTACAACCAATTGGTGGAGTGAATGCAAAAATCGAAGGTTTCTATGATGCATGTAAACTTCAAGGCTTAACAGGCAAACAAGGCGTCATTATTCCCCGTCAAAACATGCAACATTTGATGCTACGTCAAGATGTAATTGAAGCGGTTCAAGCAGGTCAGTTCCATGTCCATGCGATTGAAACAATTGATCAAGCCTTAGAAATTCTAATGGCTCGCCCAGTAGGTACATTAGATAAGAAAGGTCGATATAGTAAAAATTCAATCTATGCAGCCGTTATGGAACAACTTGAGTATTGGCAAGCCATTGAGGACGGCGAAGCTGTTGAAGATGATGAACCTAAAAAAAAGAAAAAGCGAAAAAAGACCAAAAAAGATGAAACTGAGACAAAATCTTCAGAAGAATCTACTGTTGAAGCTAAAAGCTTAAAATCACTTCGTAAGAAGAATAGATAAAATGAAAAGGCCATGTTTTTAAACAAACATGGCCTTTTTCTTAGGCTACACCCAGTAGAGATCGTCCACCAGGTAATTGAGAGAAATATTGTTTTAATGCATCAATACAACGATGTACTTTCATTGGGTATTGTTCACGCTTGGAAGTTAAAGCATGAAGCGTATAAGCAGGAAGTTGCCAATCAGGTAGAACTTCAACCAAAGAACCATTAATCAGTTCTTTTTGAATGTCCATATAGAGAATACGTGCAATACCATGCCCCTGCTGGCACAAGGATTTAGCAACAAAAACATTGTTTGTGCCTAAGCGTGTTTTCATATCAACATTGACAATTTCACCACTCAAACCATGACGGAAGGCAAAATGTTGATAATTTTGCATCAATGTAACAGGTAATAATTCGTGATTTCGTAAATCTTCTGGGCGAGTAATAGTTGATGCTTGATTGAGATAACTTGGCGATGCAACAAGAACCTGATCAACTCTCGCTAAAGGTACTGCGGTGAGCTGATGATCATCAACACGCAGGCTCATCCGTATTGCGATATCAATCCGCTCTTCAATCAAATCAATATAACGGTGGTCTGCTTCAAAATGAATCGCTAGACCTTTATGTGCTGACATCCAATGAGATAGTGCTGGAATGACATGCAAGGCACCTAATTCAGGTGTCGTCGCAATACGTAAATCTCCAACAAGATCGTCGCGCAGTTCATTGATACGAATTTTGCCACGTTCAGCGGCAGCCAACATTTCTTGGCAACTGAGAAAAAATGCTTGTCCTGCTTCTGTAAGACTGAGTTTTCGAGTAGAACGATGAAGTAAAGTGACATCCATTTCATGTTCTAAAGAACGAATTTGTTGACTGACTGCACTTGTTGTAATTCCTAATTCTCGTGCTGCACCACTAAAAGAACTTTTTTCAACAACGCAAGCAAAGACCCCCATTGCACGCAATTGATCTAGCATAGACTTCTCTCTTAATTTATTAAAATATGCTTATTGTTCTAATTAAAGCAATCTCAATAAGTATACAAGGAAGTCTACCCTTAAACTAGCGATTATTAATAATTTATTAAAAGATTATTAATTCGGCTATTTTAGTTTGGTAAAACTGTCATTGGATTTACAGGCTTGCCATCTAAACGAACTTGGAACTCAAGCATGATACGTGAAGCACCTGAAGAACCCATTTCTGCAATTTTTTGACCAGCAGTCACATTATCCCCACTCTTGACTAACATCTTACTGTTATGCGCGTACGCCGTAATATAACCATCAATATGCTTAATCAAGACTAGATTGCCATATTCTTTTAAACCATCAGCAGCATAGACCACTTGCCCATTTGCAGCAGCAAAAATTGGATCACCTTCATTACCACCGTAACGTGTTCCTTTGACGTTATTTGCCAAATTGAAACTTTGAATGATCGCTCCATTTGATGGTTTTACCCAACGTAAACTCGAAGCAAGCGTCGTTGAAGATGGTGTAACAGGATTTGCTGGAACAACAGCTTTGGGTATAACAGGCTGTGTCTTAGGAACAACAGGTTGTTGTGTTGGCAAGTTAATCGTTTGACGTTGAATCGGCGCGGTTTGTACCACTGCTTGTGTAGATGTAGTTCGTTCTGCAACAGAACCTTTTAAACGTAATGATTGGTTGACATAAATACGATAAGGCGGCGCAATATCATTCAGCGCAGCAACATCTAAATAATTCAATCCATAACGATTTGCAATTGCACTCAGCGTATCGCCTGAACGTACTGTGTAATAATTGGGTGCTTGCTGTACATAACGATTACCACCTTTTGCTTGTGGTTTTGATGCACAACCTGTAACGACGACAATGCTTGTTACTGCCATAGACAACACGATTGTTTTAATCATTTTTCGTGATAGAAAAATCGAGACATGGTTTAAATGCATCTTCGCCCTCATCGAAAAAAACCTTAATTTATTTGCGCCTAAGAGTACCAAAAAAGTGAGAAAAAACGAGTTCTCACTTTCTATATTCACAAAGTTATAACATAGCCACTGCTAACCATTTACATGAAGATGTAAATTATCGAGTACAGCATAATTAGTTGCATCCATTTGAATCGGCGTAATACTGACATAACCATTCGCGACAGCAAAGAAATCAGACTGAATATGACTTGAAGCGGATTGAGGTTCTGTAACTGCCTCACCGGCTAAACCAATCCAATAGACTTGGCGACCACGTGGATCGACATGGCTACTAATTGGTTTGGATTGTGCTCTACGACCTTGATAGGTGATTTGTGCCCCTTTAATTTGCTCAACATCTGGGATATTAATATTAAAAATATGACGGGGCGGCAAAATTGGTAGTCCATTCGCAATAAAATCATGAACCCATTGTGCAGCTTTCGCATAATGCTCAGGATGTTCATAGGAACGTACATTTGAACCTGCTAATGAAACTGCGATTGCAGGATGTTTCATTAGGCGACCTTCAAATGCAGCACCAACCGTACCTGAATATAGAACATCATCGCCGAGGTTTGCGCCACTATTAATACCACTGACAACAAGATCAAATTCAAAATCGAATAGACCATTCATTGATAAATAAACACAATCTGCGGGCGTTCCATTCACAGCCCAAACATCCTCTGCAATTGGGATCGGTCGTAAAGGACGATCTAAAGTTAAAGCACTTGAGTAACCGCTACGCTCACTTTCAGGTGCAACCACGACGACGCGTCCTAAAGGCTTTAACGCTTGTGCTAGAGCCTGTAAGCCTGGTGCAAAAACACCATCATCATTTGCTATTAAAATATTCACTTTGATCTTGTCTCTTCAAATGTTACTACGTAGTTTTTTCAATTGAATTATTCACTGAATTATATATATTTGTAACTTCATAGTATTAGAAATTTATGCCGCCATGAGACATTTATCTACTTTTATCCGTGTTTTAGGGGTAAGTTTTTCACTTCTAACAGCACCCGCAATTTTTGCAAACACAACGGTTTCAACTAAAGAAGCAGACGCACTCATCAAAGATGATATTGCCAATGCGCAAGTCCTCATTGAAATGTGCCCAAGCATAATTGGAAAAAATGCTAAATTTGACGAAAACATCAAAAAGATGGTGGGTTCTTATTTAAGCACCTATTCTGATAAGTCAGCTTCCCTTGAGAGTCTACAAAAAGATGGAGAATTCCAATCTTTATTGAAAGATGCTCGTGAAGCAGCGAAAGAAGTTGAAAAAGCTGAACAAAAGTCAGTATGTGAAGATGTATTAAATTTTGAAGGCTAATATGCCATTAAAATTTGGAAGCGTTTTCAAATTTAAGATTTGAAAACGCTTCCGTTTAATTTCCTACAGCAAACATACAATCTACTGATATTTTTATGCTATAAGCTATTCAAATTCTTTAAGTCTTGTTTCTGAGTTTGAGTTCTTATGAAGAAAAATGTTTTCAAAACACTAGGTTTATCATTTCTCATTACATCTAGTCTTTTCACAACAACTGTATTTGCCGCAGAAAAAAAATCTGAACCTGAAAAAATTGAAGTTACACCAACATCTGAAGGCGTGACTCCTCAAGAACTTGCTGCAATTTATGTATTGTCAGAAATCTGCCCAGATTTAATTGGCAAAGATCTAAAATTTAATAAAGCATATGACAACCTCGTCAAATCATACTTATCAAATGAACCAAATGCTGTAGACATCCTCAATAAACGTGCTAAAACCAAAGAGTTCCAAGCTCCTCTTGCTGAAGCGCGTAAAGATGCGAAGGCTGCATCTGAAGATGATAATCGTCAAATTTGCGATGATGTTCGGAATTATTATTCTAAGTAACTGATTAGTTACAATACTGCATGAAAAAGCCGACTTCTACCGTAGAAGTCGGCTTTGCTTTGTCCTAAAATGCTAGGCTCATCTGCTTCACACAAGATATTGGAACACCTAGAATGACTCAAAAAAGCGCTCTTGCTGCATTATTACTTTTGCCAAGCCTTTCATATGCAGCGACTGTCCTACCGTCTCCACCAGAATTAAATAATAAATCCTATGTATTAATGGATTACGAGACAGGACAAATCCTTGCTGCAAAAAACGAAAATGAAAAACTCGCACCCGCTTCTATGACCAAAATGATGACAAGCTACATCATAGAACAAAAACTTTTAAAGGGTGAATTAACAGACAACGAACAAGTCCGTATGAATGAATCAGCATGGTGTCGTGGTACCAGTGCTGAATCATGTATGTATGTACCATTAAATGGTACAGCAACTGTCCTAGAAATGTTACGTGGCATTATTATTCAATCAGGCAATGATGCATCTAAAGCAATGGCCGAACACATTGCGGGCAACGAAGGTACATTTGCCCATATGATGAACCAGGAAGCCAAACGGATTGGCATGGTGAACACCCATTTCATCAACTCAACAGGGATGCCTGCTGAAGGTCATTACTCAACAGCAAAAGATATGGCTGTACTAGCACAACACATTATCAAAGATAGCTCTAAATACTACCCGATCTATTCGGAAAAAGAATTTACATTTAATGGTATTAAGCAAGGCAACCGTAATGCATTGCTTTATACCGACCCAAGCGTTGACGGTTTGAAAACGGGTCATACGGATGAAGCGGGTTATTGCCTAACCACTTCAAGTAAACGTGGACCAATGCGTTTGATCTCAGTGATCTTTGGCACACCAAGCATGAACGAACGTGCTGGACAGACTCGGACATTATTAGCATGGGGCTTTGCAAACTTCGAGACTGCAAATGTACAACCTGCTAACCAAGTGCTTGCTAAAGCAAAAGTATGGTTTGGTAAAGAAGATAATGTTCAAATTGGTCTTGCTGAAAACTTCAACGTAACCATGCCTAAAGGTCAAGCGGACAAAATCAAAACTCAACTTGTAGTTCAACCTAAACTCAATGCGCCTTTAGCCAAAGGTCAAGTTGTGGGTAAATTAGTTGCCAGCCTTGATGGTAAAGTGATTGCAGAGAAACCACTTGTTGCATTAAAACCTGTTGAAGAAGCAAGCTTCTTTGCTCGTCTAATTGACCATATCAAGATGTTCTTTAGTAACTTATTCTAATTTTAGAATTGCTGATATTAAGCATTCATGCTCTTGGGCATGAATGCTTTTTTATTTTATAATTCATCTATATTTTATATTGATCATACTCATGGCTAAGAATATTCGTCCCTATCTCGATCAAAAACCTGATGTTGATTCAAGCTGTTATGTGGATGACATGTCTGTCATCATCGGTGATGTCAAATTAGCAGAGAATGTTTCTGTTTGGCCCTTTGCCGTAATCCGTGGTGATGTCAATTCAATTCAGATTGGCAAAAATAGTAATGTACAAGACCACTGTATGTTGCATGTCAGTCATAAAAACCAAGCTAAACCAAATGGTTCGCCTCTCATCATTGGCGAAGATGTGACGGTTGGACATCATGTGACTTTACATGGTTGTACCATAGGTAATCGTGTCCTGATCGGGATTAATACCGTTGTTTTAGATGACGTGATTATTGAAGATGATGTAATGATTGGAGCAGGTAGCCTTGTGCCACCACGTAAAGTGTTAAAAAGCGGTTATCTCTATGTCGGTAGTCCAGTACAACAAGTTCGTGCACTGACTGAAAAAGAAATGGAGTTCCTTCCTTATTCAGCACGTCATTATGTGAAAGTGAAAGATAATTATTTAAACTCAGCAACGTCATAATTATAAAACATTATTATATTATAAAAATCGGAGACATGTATGGATCACACACCTAAGCTTGGTAAAAGCAATTTTCAATGTCCCCATTGTAAGGTTGTTTCTCAACAGGATTGGTTTAATAAGCGCAACGCAACCACTATAGTAGAAAGTATAGTAAATGATACTTTTTTAAACTATAGATCTAGTATTAGGGATTTTCACCAAGATGCTATTGTCAAATTTCTAAATATTTTTTATCAAGAAAATGAGAAACAATTAACTAATTTCATCCCATTCCAATTTTCACTGTCTACGTGTTTGACGTGTTCAGATATCTCTCTTTGGGTAGGAGAAAAACTAGTTTACCCCAAGCAAGTCGCCATCGAACCACCTAATCAAGATATGAGCGAAGAAATTCAAAACCTATATAACGAGGCTTCATCAATTGCTATGGAATCACCTAAAGGAGCAACTGCGCTTTTAAGATTAGCATTACAGCTTTTATTAAAACAACTTGGAAAATCAGGAAAAAATATTAATAATGATATAAAAGAGTTGGTTTCTGAGGGTTTAAGTCCAAAAATCCAACAAGCATTAGATTTATTAAGGGTAGTAGGAAACAATGCAGTTCATCCAGGTCAAATTGACCTTAATGATGATAATGAAATAGCAATAAAACTTTTTCATATCCTAAACTTTATTGCAAATGAAATGATTACAAAACCGAAAGAGTTAGAGTTTCTATATTCCAGCATAATTCCTGCAGACACCAAACAACATATTAAAGATCGTGACGGGAAATAATAGGATAGCCACCACGTCTCAAATTTTGTAGAATACGTTTTTTAAAATCATGGTGCTTTCTATGACCGCTTGGACACCCCATGTCACAGTCGCTACTGTAGTCGAAAAAGACGGACGTTTTCTGTTTGTTGAAGAACACAGCGAAGGCTTTGTACATACCGTGTTTAATCAACCTGCGGGACATGTAGAATGCGATGAAACCATTATTCAAGCAGCGATTCGTGAGACCTTAGAAGAAACAGGTCATCATGTTGAAATTGATTATCTGCTTGGGATTTATACCTATACTCCACCGATGTTTCCAGATCGTACCTATTACCGTTTTTGCTTTTTAGCACATGTCACCTCAGTTGAAGAAAATGCGCAACTGGATACAGGTATTGTTGGTACAGTATGGATGAACTTAGATGAGCTACAAGAATCAGCACGTGCTAGAAGCCCATTGGTTGTAAAAGTAATTGAAGATGCCCTTGCTGGCAAAAAATATCCCTTATCGCTCATTTATGAGCACCCTTTCTCTCCCTCATTAACTTCTCATTTGGATGCTTAATTAGATGCAACAACGTGTCATCGTCGGTATGTCTGGTGGTGTAGACTCCTCTGTTTCTGCCGCATTATTACTTCAACAAGGATATCAAGTTGAAGGTCTTTTCATGAAAAACTGGGAGGAAGATGATGGTACGGAATACTGCACAGCACTTGAAGACTTAGCTGATGCGCAAGCCGTTGCAGATAAAATTGGTATCAAACTGCACACTGCGAACTTTGCCATGGAATATTGGGATCGCGTGTTTGAACACTTCTTGGCTGAATATGCTGCAGGTCGCACACCAAACCCAGATATCTTGTGTAATAAAGAAATTAAATTCCGTGCCTTCCTCGATCATTCCATGACTTTGGGTGCAGACTTCATTGCAACAGGTCACTATGCACGTCGTGGTGCAAGCATGCAAAACTCGCGTGGCGAAACATATGCCCCATTACTGCGTGGTGTCGATAATAATAAAGACCAGACTTATTTCTTACATGCGGTACATGGTCGTGAAATTAACAAGACCCTATTCCCTGTGGGCGAAATTGAGAAACCCGAAGTTCGTCGCATTGCAGAAGAGTTAGATCTGGCAACTGCCAAGAAAAAAGACTCGACGGGTATCTGCTTTATTGGTGAACGTCGTTTCACCGATTTCTTAAAACAATATTTACCTGCACAAGCTGGAAAAATTGTTTTAGAGTCAGGTAAAGAAGTTGGTGAACATCATGGCTTGATGTACTATACGCTCGGTCAACGCGGTGGTATTGGTATCGGTGGTATGAAAGGTGTACAAGAAGGTGCATGGTTCGTACTCCATAAAGATATTGCCAATAATCGCTTGGTGATCGGTCAAGGACATGAGCACCCACTCATGCAAAGCACACAGCTTTGGAGTGAGTCGATTGATTGGGTCGCAGGTGAACAGGACATCCCAAGTACAGGATTCCGATGCACGGCAAAAACCCGTTATCGCCAGCCTGATCAAGCGTGTACAATTTATCGTGATGAGCAAACCGAAAATGGTATTCGAGTTGAGTTTGATGAACCACAAAGAGCTGTAACTCCTGGACAAAGCGTGGTGTTCTACTCCGGAGAAGTGTGCTTAGGTGGTGGTGTGATTCACCATACCAATGCACCTGAACCAGATTTTATTTAAGGAAATTGGAAGCGAAGCATGGTGGAGTTACCCTTTCAGCACGCCCAAGCGTTGAATGTTCGACAAAACCGTGCTTTGGCATTGGCCGCGGTGTTTCAGGCAACCCAGCTCACGCATATGACTGCAATGGCGGGTCAGCAAAGTATTGGAGATAGTGGTAATTTTTATTTTGAACTACTGATCAAAGCAAGTTTAAATATTCGCCCAGCGACCAACAATGCGACTCAAACTTTAGATTTCTTTAATCAACTGGCGGATATTTCACTAGGTTTAAAAACATTAGAAGGTTGTATTACTCAGCCATTTAATACTGCACCAAAATCCAGAGTCCCTAAACTTTCGACAGCTAAACTTCCCATGTCCTATGCTATGGCATTATTGCAGTTGGAAAAGAAAGTTTATAGCAATCCTGAATACGTCAAAATTATCGAAACGGCTCAACAAAAAATCCTAAAACAGTTGTCTTTTTTCGATAATAACTATTTGCACCCAAGTATTATTGCCAATTTAGCTCAGACCTATGTTGAAACTGCTGGGCAAATTAATCCACGTATCCTTGTCCGTGGTAACGCTGAAGCTTTTAAAGATATGAATCATACAAATCGAATCCGTGCTTGCCTCTTTACAGGTCTACAACTTGCGCATTTATGGCGACAACTGGGCGGTAGCTCATGGAGTATGATCTTTAGTAAACGTAAGCTTTTACAAGATATTCAAGCTCTTGCTCGTTTGCAGTATCAGGTCGTTTAAACCGATGCTAGAGCAAATTTTTTATACCGTTTTACAACCTCTATAAATCTCTCTTGAGGAATAAATAAAGTTCTGCAAGAGAGACAAACTTTAAGGAATCTGTATGAATGCTTTAACCGCACTCTCACCACTTGATGGACGTTATGCAAGCAAATGCGATGCGCTACGCCCTTTTTTGTCTGAGTTTGGTTTAATCCACGCTCGTGTCACTGTTGAAGTGCGTTGGTTACAAGCACTTGCAAATCGTGCAGAAATCATCGAAGTACCTGCATTTTCTGCTGAAACGAATGCTGCTTTAGATGCGATTGTGACGAATTTTTCTGAAGAAGATGCAAACCGCATTAAAGAAATTGAACGTACAACTAACCATGATGTAAAAGCAGTTGAATATTTCCTTAAAGAAAAAATTGCCAATATTGATGAATTAAAAAATGCGGGCGAATTCATTCATTTTGCATGTACATCTGAAGACATCAACAACTTGTCTCATGCATTAATGCTTAAAAATGGTCGTGAAGTTTTAGTTTCAAGCATGAAGCAAATTCTGAACGCGATTTCTGCTTTGGCAATCACACATGCTGAACAGCCAATGTTATCTCGTACTCATGGTCAAACTGCTAGCCCAACAACTTTGGGTAAAGAAATGGCGAACGTTGCTTATCGTTTAGCGCGCCAAATCAAGCAATTTGAAAATGTTGAATTATTGGGCAAAATCAATGGTGCAGTAGGTAACTACAATGCTCACCTTTCTGCTTATCCAGAAATTGATTGGGCTGCACATGCACAAGCATTTGTTGAATCTTTAGGTCTAAGTTTCAACCCATATACCACTCAAATCGAGCCACATGATTACATGGCTGAATTGTTTGATGCACTCCGTCGTTATAACACGATCTTGATCGACTTTAACCGTGATGTTTGGGGCTATATCTCACTGGGTTACTTCAAGCAAAAATTAAAAGACGGTGAAGTTGGTTCATCAACTATGCCTCATAAAGTAAACCCAATTGACTTCGAAAATTCTGAAGGTAACTTAGGTATCGCAAATGCGGTATTGGGTCATCTTGGTGAAAAACTTCCTGTTTCTCGCTGGCAGCGTGATTTAACTGACTCAACTGTTCTTCGTAACATGGGTGTTGGTTTTGCACAAAGCTTGATTGCTTTTGATGCTTGCTTAAAAGGTATTGGTAAACTTGAACTCAACGCGAACCGTTTAAATGAAGATTTAGACCAAGCACAAGAAGTTCTTGCAGAGCCAATCCAAACCGTTATGCGTCGTTATAATGTTGAAAAACCTTACGAAAAATTAAAAGCATTGACTCGTGGTCAAGCAATGACACGTGAGATGATGGTGAACTTCGTAAATGGTGATGAACTTGCACAAGTTCCAGCAGATGAACGTGCGCGTTTAGCTGAATTAACACCTGCAACTTACACAGGTAATGCAGCTGAACAAGCGAAACAAATTAATGATCTAATTGGCAAAATCTAAATTTTGTTGATTAAAAAAGCAAAGCCTCGGCTTTGCTTTTTTTATGAGCCTGTAAATAATTCTGTGTAAATGCAGATTTAAAAATATCTCGTTACGCGCTCTACAAACATGATGCTAAAACGATTCATAGCAGCTTTCCAATTTTGGATAGGCATTGTCCATTTTTTGCTTGCTGCCATAATCGCTAAATATACCACTTTTCTCACTGAATCATCCGTTGGGAAGATTTTTCTTTTCTTCGTCACATGACGGATAACACTGTTCAGTGACTCAATTGCATTTGTCGTATAAATTGCTTTACGAACATCCATTGGGTAAGCAAAAAACGTGTTTAAATTCGACCAGTTGGATAACCATGACTTGCTGATTTGAGGGTATTTGTCATCCCACTTTTGCCCAAATTCATCTAAAGCCTGTAACGCTGCATCTTCCGTAACAGATTGATAAATCCTCTTTAAATCGGCAGTTACAGCCTTATAGTCTTTCCAACTCACATATTTGAGATTATTGCGTACCATGTGGATGATACACAACTGGATATGGGTATCAGGATAGACCGTATTAATCGCATCAGGAAAGCCTTTTAAGCCATCTACACAGGCAATCAGAATATCCTTTAAACCACGATTTTTAAGTTCGGTCAGGACAGATAACCAAAATTTAGCACCTTCGTTTTCTGACATCCACATGCCTAATAGGTCTTTCTATCCATCAGTATTGACGCCTAATGCGAGGTATACGGCCTTGTTTATAACTAAACTGTCCTGACGTACCTTAACGACGATACAATCCATATAATGAGCAGCACCTGCTGCGCAAGGGATATAGAGCATCTAAAGGGCGGTTTTGCCATTCGATTACTTGCTCTTTGACCACATCTGTAACTCTGGAAATGAGCATTGGTGATACATCTGCATCGTACATTTCTTTGAATGTGGCAACGATATCTCGTGTGGTCATTCCTTTGGCATATAGCGATAAAATTTGACTGTCCATTTGCGTGATACGAGTCTAGTTTTTCTTAATCAACTGTGGCTCAAATGTACCATCACGATCTCTAGGGGTATCGAGATCAAACTCACCATCATCAGTTAATAAACCCTTTGTGGTATAGCCACTACGTGCATTTTTGTTGATGCGAGAGCTATTTTTTTCATACCCTAAATGTTCAGTAAGCTCGGCATTAAGAACAGTCTCAACAGTGAGTTTTTTTAACGCTCGACTAAAATCATTGAGGTCAGCTTCAGTTTTTAGATTTTTGGCAAGCTCTTTTGCTAATGCCAACATTGCTTCATCTTTCATAATAAACACCTTAGTTAACCCCAACAGCGTCAGGGCTTAGTTTAAGCGTTTACACAGTTTTATTTACAGACTCGATAGCGTCCATTTACGCGGTTTTCCCAAAGGTCATTCATTACACTCTACCGAACGTACAGATTATATTGTGACGAATGCAACAACGACTCGTACTCTTGATGAGATCAAAACAATCTGTGCAGTTGGCTGGCGTATTGAGCAGGTGCATCGGGAGTTAAAACAAACGAAAGGTATAGAACGTTGCCAGTGTCGCAAGGGTCAAAGTCAACGAAATCATATAGCCTGTTGTATATTGGTGTGGCATCGTTTTATCGCCTTAGCGAGAAAATGGGAAACGACGATTTATCAGTTAAAGCAAGGCTTACTCAGTTATTATATGCGAGAACAACTCAGAAAGCCTGAGATTGTGATGCTATTTTCTGGGCTATAGTGCATTAATTTTTTACTTTTATGCGTAAGTCCTAAGCTGCTGCTACAGGGCAAAATTTACCACTCTTGGCAACTGCATTAGCAACACCATAATCGATCAATATATAAAATCACCAACTTAAGATTAGGAAACCTATGTGTTCCCTAGTCTTTTTATATAAGTCAAAACAGGCTATGTATGCTTTGAGCAAATATTTCTATACTTTTACTCAAACATCAAATTGAGAAAATAAAAAAGCCCTTGTAAATACAAGGGCTTTTTTATTTATTTGGCAGAGGATCAAGGACTCGAACCTTGACGAACGGTTTTGGAGACCGTCATGCTACCATTACACCAATCCTCTAT
>NZ_NHRQ01000004.1:0-179663 GCF_002165335.1 Acinetobacter sp. WCHA29 | reverse complement strand
TTATTTGGCAGAGGATCAAGGACTCGAACCTTGACGAACGGTTTTGGAGACCGTCATGCTACCATTACACCAATCCTCTATAACTGCATGATTAATTCATTTCTGATCTAATCATAAAAGTAAGAAACTTACTTTTAAATTTGGTGGGGGCGAAGAGACTCGAACTCTTACACCTTGCGGCGCTGGAACCTAAATCCAGTGCGTCTACCAATTTCGCCACGCCCCCGATGGATGTGTATATTAGTGATAAACTTTCTTGCTGACAAGCCTTTTTTATAAAAAAACTATGCATCTGAAAGCTAATGCTTTTTTCGTATACAAATGAAAAAACTCTTGAAATAAAAAAAGGAACTTATTTAAAGTTCCTTTTGATATTTGGCAGAGGATCAAGGACTCGAACCTTGACGAACGGTTTTGGAGACCGTCATGCTACCATTACACCAATCCTCTATAACCCTATGATCAATTCATTTCTGATTTAATCATAAAAAAAGCAAGAAAATCTTGCTTTTTAAATTTGGTGGGGGCGAAGAGACTCGAACTCTTACACCTTGCGGCGCTGGAACCTAAATCCAGTGCGTCTACCAATTTCGCCACGCCCCCGATGGGTATGCATATTAGTGAGAAACACTCGTTATGACAAGTCTTTCTGACAAAAAACTCTACCAAATGCACATATAATATTCAAATCAAACATTTATGTTTATTTTTACAGCAAATCAATTGCATTCAAACAATTTTTTGCCTCTATTGCTGAGCTAAATCGCTGTTTTAGATGTTTCTGCAATAAGCCTGTTAATAAAGGCAAAAAACACCGCAATTCATCAGGTAATTTAATTTCTAATTTCTGGCAATGTAGGATGGCCCATTCATGGTAGTTTTTTGCAGTTAATTTGCTTTGGGATAACCACTCATAAACAATGATGCCAAAAGCATATAAATCAGTTTGTATTGTTTTTGGCTTCCCATGAAAAAGCTCAGGTGCCATATAATGAGGAGTTGCGGTTAAATTTTGGATTGGTTGTAATTGATAACTTTGTTCAAAATCAATGAGCCTGCATGAATTTTCATATAATCGAAAATGCTCTGCTTTTAAATCGCCATGAATCCAACCTAATTGATGCATACTTTGAATGGCTTGCAGCGCAGTTAAAATTTTATGGCAGATAACTTGGATGCTATCTGTTACCTGAATAGGACTAAAAAATACATTTGTAGCAACACTAAGCAATCCTACCCCACACTGAGGAAGATCATCGTCATTTTTAATATGAGAAAGTGGTATAATTTGATGGGGCAATAAAAAATTCTGTCTAACTTGAGAGTTTTGTTGATAGAAATTTAGTTCTCGCTCAAACGCTTGCTCTAAAACCTCATGGCTATTGATTAAATGAAATTTAAGCCAATATTGTTGTTGCTCAATTTGGCAACGATATAAACGCCGCCCAAAAGCATAGCTTTCAGGTTTAGTACTTAAACTCAAATTATCCAGTTGAATATTTGAATCAAAGATCAACGTAGTAAAACTCATTCTGTTGCTTTTCTTGCTGCTTACGCAGTGATGTTAAACAATGCTCAATCGTTTTGCCAATCCGTGCATGAATTTCAATAGATGAAATCTTCGGCCATGTCGCTCGCTCTCCCTCTTGCTGCAAAACCTTAAAGAGCTTCGGACGTGGATTTTTAAGCATATAGCTATAATGTCTTAAACCATAGCGCGCAATGATATTTACATCGCCGTAATAACGCTGCCCTAGAATACCATATCCATGATCTAAAACACGGCGAATCGGGAAAAAACCGCCCATATAATTACGTGTTAAATCCATGACTTCCATTGCAATTGCTTTGCCTTGATGCCGAATAAGTCGTTCAGGCCAGTTTAAAACATCGCGACGAAACCTTTCTGTATCACTTTGCATAAATGGCACGATATGCGGATTTACTTGGCTGGCAATGGTGTAATTTATATTATACAAACGAGCCATTTTTTCTTGTGGAAAATCACTACGCATACTCCCATCCACCCACTTGGTATTGGCCAAATAAGGTGTATGCTGACCATCGTAACGTTTACTAGTTAAGTGCACAGGCGGAAATAATACAGGTACAGCACAAGATGCTAAAACAGCACTCCACACTAAAACATTCGGCGCGGTTAGTGCATTCATAATCCGCGGGTTTTGTGCTGTGTTATAAGGGGCAATTACAATATTAATATGTCGCTTTGACTGTTGATAGGCTTCTGCAAATGTCACATCACCCAAATTTTGCATCAGGAATTTTTTCAAATACATGACATCAGCAATACCACCATGCCCTCGAATTAGCTCTGAAATTTTCCTGAATTTAAAAGCATCACTAAAAAAATGTTCACCTTTGAGCAGTTCTGGAATTTTATCAGCAGAGGACACCCCCAACATTCCAGTCATGATCGCCCCGGCACTTGAACCAGACAGGACTCGAGGCATCAAATCTTGTTCAAGCAAAGCCTTACATACACCTGTATGAAATAAACCCAGTGTCGCACCACCAGAAAACATAAGTGCAGGTTGTCCATAGGCTCTTTGACATTCTTTGAAAAATTGAATTTTTTCTTTGAGTTGAAAAGTAATACATTCACTAGAAGCTAAATAGCGAAGACATTCACTCATTTCTTCAACATAGTTTTCGATAATTCTTTTCGTACCTATATAGGTTTGTGCAAATAACATTGGATGACCAATATTGGCGAAGTCATAAGATAAGCCTTCACGAAGAACATAAATTAAATCTAAAGTTCGATGTTGCATTCGATATTTTTTTAATAAGTTATATCGTTTAGACAAAATTTCTGCATCAAAGTAAGGCGATTGATTGTCATATTTCCATGCTTCATGCCCCGCTTCTTCGTCCAGTTTTAGTGCAATTTCTTTCCATTCCGCATAAGAACTCGCATGTTGCAAGCTCTCTTTTAACATATCGACTCTATGTAATTGATATGTATTTCTTTTTTCTTGAGCTCTATTGAACATTAGCATTCCTATTTTTCATTATATTCTTATCATCTCGCACTTATACAATGCAAAAAGCAGCACCAACAATCAAGGGTAAATTGACCGTTTGCAACATTTTTAATGATATTTTCTTCATTTCAGCTATAGCAATGATAGTATCCCTAATCATTAATCACTGAGTTTGGTTTGTGTTTATGGCTATCCTTGATTTACCCGAATCTATTCTTCAATCTTTATCTAGTGTTTTGACACAGTTACAACAAGTTCTCCCTGCACCTAAACAGCCAACAGATTTTTCTGCGATTGCTTTTCGATGGGAAAATCAACAACTAGTTGCAATTCAACAACCTAAAAAATTGTATTTAGAAGATCTAAAAGGAATTGAACGCCAGAAAGCTAAGATTATTCAAAATACTTTACAGTTTCTCAATGGCTTACCTGCCAATGATGTTTTACTCACAGGTTCACGTGGTACAGGGAAATCATCGATTGTTCGCGCCTTGCTTACAGAGTATTCAGCACAAGGTTTGCGTTTAATTGAAATTGAACGAGATGATCTTTCTGATTTACCTAAAATCCAAAAATTAATAGAATATCGCCCTGAAAAATTTATTGTTTATTGTGACGATCTTGCGTTTAACGCAGAAGATGAAAATTATCGTAGTTTAAAAAGTGTCTTGGATGGCTCACTTCAATCGGGTTCAAGTAATTTTATTATTTATGCAACCAGTAACCGCCGTCATTTACTACCTGAATTTATGCATGAAAATACGCCTGTGCGTAAAGTGGATGTTCCTCAATATACCGAGTTACATCCACAGGAAGCGATTGAGGAAAAAATTTCACTGTCTGATCGTTTTGGCATGTGGCTTTCCTTCTATCCAATGGATCAACAACTGTATTTAGAAATTGTCGAGCATTATATTGTTCAAGCAAATTTGGAATATAACGACATTGTTCGTGCTGAAAGTTTGAAATGGTGCCAAGCTCGTGGGCAGCGTTCAGGGCGTGCAGCTTACCAGTTCTCTAAACACTGGATTGGCTCGCAAAACCTTGAAAAATTGTCTAACAACGCTTAGGGAGATTGCCCTAAAAAGCTTTGGCTTTGTCCTTATTTCCGCTTAGCAAAGGCAATTGTTTTTCATAACCTAGTTTTTCCGTATGGAAAGAACGTAGGAAATCGGTTATGCAAGTGCATACAATTTCACGGGTGAATATCAAAACCAAAAAGTTCAAGGTCGTGGTTATCTTGAATATATTGATGTCGAAAATCAAAATGCGTTTAAAGATTAAAAGTCTTGAAATTGTATTAGTTCAGAATTGATGCAGAAAATAAATTTTCTCTGCATCAAACATACAGCTTAAATATTAATACTCTTTTGCTAACTTCTCTAAGGTTGTGAGCATTTTTCTCACCACACTTCTTTTATGATGCAGCATATTCTTAATATTGCTTGGATTAAAACCTGTCAATTTTGCAATACCACGACTGGTCATGTATTCACCCGTTTTCGCAAAGTGCTTTTCACTTAACTCGGTTTTCGCATTTGAGAATCGAACCGCCAGCTTATAATCACTAAACTCAGACCATGCGCCAGTCTTATATTCGTCCGCATCAAAGCTACCCTTCTGCTGAGTAGGTTTTTCACGCAGAATATTACTCAAGCGGTTAATAACAATCTTTTCTTCACTTTGCTCAATGATTTGATAAAGTTCAGTTTCTTCAAAAGGACGTCCTAAAGCGATGTCTTTTCTATATTGTTCAACGACCTTTTCTTTTGACTCGACCTTTTTCTCACCTTGTTGAGTGAGACAGAGAATCTTAAATAAAGACTCTAATCGGCCACATGTAAAAATATAAGAAATTTTCAACTTTTGTACTCCACAATGAGTTTTAGCTCATCAAAAAATAATTTATCCAATACTTCAAATACAATAGCGTAGGCAGTACGCGTTCGCTATGCATAAAATGAATGATTCAATTTTTTAAATAGAAGAATAGTCAGGTAAATATAAGAACCACCTAGATTTACCCACTGCCTAACAAGCAATAGAAAGATGAATTGTATTTTAGGTCGGTTGTAACTCAGTCATTGGCCATCTTGGTGTTGTGGTGACAGCCAAACCATCATGCTGCCCAGCCTTTAAACGTTGATAACCTGCGAACGCAATCATTGCACCATTATCGGTACATAAGGCAGGCTCGGCATAATAAACTTGCGCTTTGATCTTTTTCAAAGAGGTTTCTAATTGCTCACGTAAGCGAACATTCGCACTCACACCACCTGCAATCACCAAACGTTTTAAACCTGTTTGCTTTAAAGCTTTCAGGGATTTTTTAGCGAGTGTATCGACAACAGCTTCTTGAAAAGAAGCCGCCACATCGGCATCACGATTCTCTTCACCGAGCTTTTTCAATTGTACAGAAACTGCGGTTTTAAGACCGCTAAAAGAAAAATCTAAACCTTGATGTAATATTGGCCGTGGGAATTCAAATGCCTTGGCATCACCCTGTAACGCCAATTTCGCAATATTCGGCCCACCTGGATAAGGCAGTTTCATCATTTTTGCGACTTTATCAAAGGCCTCACCTGCTGCATCGTCAATCGATTCACCGAGCAATTCGTATTGACCGATGCCATAGGCCGCCATGAGTTGGGTATGTCCACCCGAAACCAATAAAGCCACAAATGGAAATTCCGGTGGTGTTTCCGAAAGCAATGGCGCAAGCATATGGCCTTCCATATGATGCACACCGATCGCAGGTTTATTAAATGCAAACGCCAAACTGCGACCAAATAAAGCCCCAGTCATCAGTGCACCCATCAATCCTGGACCACGGGTATAGGCAACAGCATCAATCTCTTGCTTTTTAACACCACTCTGCTCAAGCAATTGATTAATTAAAGGAATCATCTTACGAACATGATCACGTGAAGCCAATTCAGGAACGACACCGCCATATTCTGCATGCAGTTTGATTTGGCTATACAAAACCTGTCCACGTAAGCCGAGCTCGCTATCATAGAGTGCTAACCCAGTTTCATCACACGAAGTTTCTAAGCCCAAAACAATCATTAAACTGCCTTTACAACGATCAAAAATAATATCAGAGCTATTATAGACTTGTGATCTGAGTTGTAAATGAGTAAAATACTGACCTTCACTTGCGATCTAGCGCAATCGTGCATTAGATCTTATCCATAATCTTAGAGGATTTTACATGCCACAAGTTAAGTTGAAAGAAGGCGAACCAGTAGACGTAGCTATCCGTCGTTTCAAGCGTTCATGCGAAAAAGCGGGTGTTTTAGCTGACGTTCGTAAGCGCGAATTCTATGAGAAACCAACTCAAGAGCGTAAGCGTAAAAAAGCTGCTGCAGTTAAGCGTTATCAAAAGAAATTGACTCGCGAATCTGTACGTACTACTCGCCTTTACTAATTAATTTGTGATTGACTGCTGAAGAGACCATGAATACTTTAAAAAACCAAATTACTGACGTATTAAAAAACTCAATGCGTGCCAAAGATATGGCAACAGTAACGGTTATTCGTGGTGTACAAGCAGCAATTAAGCAAATCGAAGTCGATGAGCGCATAGAGCTTGACGATGCTCAGGTTCTTGCGGTCATTGAAAAGCAAATTAAACAACGTAAAGAATCGATCAAGGCCTTTTCTGGCGCTGGTCGAGATGATTTAGCTAGTAAGGAACAAGCCGAGGTTGAGGTTATTTCTCAATTTCTACCAGCCGCTATGACTGAGGAAGAACTTGATTCCATCATTGAGCAAACGATTGCTGCTCAAGAAGCTACTAGCATGAAAGATATGGGTAAGGTGATGAATTCTCTACGTCCGATCATAGCCGGGCGTGCCGATCCTGCACAAGTATCTGCTAAAATTAAAGCAAAATTAAGCTAATCTGCTTAATTTTATCCATTTTATACAAATTACTCTATTTAAAAATTGGATTCATTAAATAATGAACCCAAGAGATTATTTTTACTTAAAATCACACTGAACATTATATTTCACTAGCATTTGCATCTCATTTGACTCAGTCACTTGTTTGATTATATCCTGTTTAGTCATATTTGCGTATTGTAGCGGCAAGGATGAGCGATTTTTTTCAATCGCATCTGACATATCCTGAATATAACGCTGATTAATACCACAATACTGAGCTTGCTGCTCAGGTGTGAACTGTGAAATCTGTGGATTAAGACTACGTAAAAAACCACGAATATCCTGTGCATAGACACTACGAATTTTCTCAACCGAATTGACATATTGCTCAACTGATGCTGCTGAGCTAGTCCCCACACTGCTTATCGCAAAAATAAAAACTAAAATTTTCTTCATAAATGTTCTAACTTCTCAGCGATTTTTTACGCAGATCATCTTATCTTAATTCAATAAAGTTTGGTTTGTGCTCAGTAAAAAATTCTTCTTTTGGTGCAGAAAGATTCCCATCTGTCACTGTTCCTAGGCGTAAACGAATCACATTAGCTAAATCGGTACGATATGAGTAAAGTGGGCTTGCGCAGTTTTGACAAAATACACGTGCTTTATTCGGTGTGTGGAAATATTCTTTGAGCTGATCACGTCCTGACAGAATTTTAAATTGTGTTTCGTCAAGTGGGCTATTCCAACCAGCGATTGAGCCTTGCGCCTGCTGACAATCACTACAATAGCATAGAATGCTGTTTTCAATTTCACCATAATATTGATACTGCACAGCACCACACAAACATTGTCCTTTGATCATTTTTATTTCTCTTAATTCTTGATAAAGATTAAATTTTCATACGGCGATCATCTTGCATTTGTTTTAAGCGAGAGTCAATTTTTGCTGACATGGCTAAATTTCCTTTGGCTAAACGCTGAGCGTGCAACATGGATTTAATCGCATTTTCTTCATAGCCAGACCAATATTCAGCTTCAGCACGGTAACAAAGCACATTAATTGCTTGTAGTGGCGAACTTTTATCTAAGTTTGTTGCCTGTTGCAACAGTTGCCAACCTTCAATATCTCTCTGGTTTTTATGAATAAACCGTTGAACCACTGTTTGAGCTTGAGCAGCCTGCCCTTGCCGAATTAAAACTTCTGCAAGTTTATAAGATAGTGCCCTATTTTCAGGCATCGTTTTTTGAATGAAATTTATACTACTATAAGCCTGATCAAATTTATTTTGCCCTAAGTAAATATCTGTTTGAATCAGTGGAACCAATACATGATATTTAAGCTTTGCTTTTACCAAATCTAAATTTGCTTGTGCCTGAGTATAATCACCACGTTCTAAATAAAACTTACTTAGCGCTAATTGTGCAGCTGTATTTTTTTGATTTGCAAAAGCTTGTAATTGAGTTTCTGTCGCTTGGTTTGAAATTACGAGCGTATATAACTTTAAAATCTCAAAATCAAGATCATATATTTTTGATTTTACTTTTGGGAGTTGGTTTGCTCGTAATCGGGCTTCACTCATACGCTCTGTCGTTAGTGGATGAGTGAGCCAAAAATCAGGTAGGAAACTCACACGACTTGTTTCACGATGCATGGTTTCAAAATAATCTGCCATGCTTTGTGGATTGTATCCAGCAGAATACATAAACTGCATACCAATACGGTCTGCTTCACGCTCTTGATTACGACTATAACTGAGTTGCTTGTCCATCAACGCCGCTTGTGTGCCTAACATTACTGCGGAACCAACATCACCATCTGCTTTAGATGCGATTGCCGCACCGACAAGAATACCTGCAAGAGCAAGTAGCCCCTGTCCTTTAAATGCTTCTTGTGAACGACTGTAATGTCGCTGTGCAACGTGGGCGATCTCGTGTGCCATGACCCCTGCTATTTCATCCAAATTTTTTGCAGATGTAATTAAGCCTGTATTTAATGCAAACAAACCACCAGGCACTGCAAATGCGTTAATTTGTGGATCTTTTATAACCACTAAACCAATCGGTTGACCAAGCTGAGTCTGACTAAGAATACCTGAAAAAACCTGTAGAAATTGATCTTCTAACCACGCATCTTGTACCGTTGGCATCTGTCGATGAACTTCACGATAAACTTTTTCACCAATCAGTTTTTCTTTCTGTTGATCAAGCAAACCTATACCACTACCAATTTCAGGTACTTCTGTTTGTCCAATTGTCTGTGTAGGCAAAAAGATCTGAGTATGACTCAATTGAGTAGTGGCCAATAAACCACATGCAAGCAGCAGCGATCTCAAGTCGTTTCTCTATGATTCTAATCAAGAAATTTAATATAACATTAGAAAATGAAGATATTTGCAACGAAGTGTTATAAAAGGCAGGAAAATCCTGCCTTAGTTTATATTTTTGAAATCAACACTATTATTTCGTGTTTACATAACGTTGATCGACACTAAATTTCTCTGGAAACTTTGCATTAATGTCTGCATAAAAAGACATAATCTCAACCATATCTTTTTCATAATCTCCCGTAGGATAAACAATTTTTCCTACGCCTGTTTTTTTCTTAGCATAATCCATATACGCCAATGCAATCGGTACGCCTGCGTTGGTTGCAACATGATAAAAACCAGTTTTCCACTGTTCTTGTTTAGCACGCGTCCCTTCTGGTGTCACTAACATCACTAATTTAGGATGTGTTTTGAACAAGTCACTCATGAGTTGAACCATACTCGGTCGCGCTTGTCCTTCTTGTTTCACGCTACGATCAATCCCGATACCACCCATTGCACGCACAAATGGACCAAATGGAAACTTCATATAACTATCTTTAATCGTAAGACGAACATTTACACCTAAAGCTTTTAATGCCAACCGTGCATATAAAGCATCCCAATTACTGGTATGTGGAGCTGCAATCATCACGCATTGATCAACATTCAAATCCCAATGATTATCCAGTTCCCAACCCATTAGATTTAAACTTTTTTCAGCCAATTTCTCAAACACAGACACCCCGAAGACAAAATTTCAAAAAGCGCAAGTGTACCAATATTAATCAATTTAAAAAGATAGACCCGCACAATAATGCAGCAATTGACTGATCAGCATTGTAAGCAATTATTCAAACTTTGGATTAACGAGATAACGAGGTGTTCTATCTTGTAGTGCGTCCACTAAATTTTGATAAGCAAGTTTCACCATTTTCTGACGCGTTTCAGTCGTTGCTGAGCCAATATGCGGCAAGGTTACTGCATTTGGCAACTCAAATAATGCTGAATTTTGCAGAGGTTCTTTGGCATAGACATCCAATCCAGCAGCAAAGATCTTATTTTGTTTTAATGCTTCGATTAAAGCGTTTTCATCGACTACAGAGCCACGTGCGATATTGACGAAGACAGCATGTTTTTGCATTAAGTCAAACTGTTCTGCGCCAATCAGTGCTTGGGATTCATGATTTAAATCGACAGCAACTACAATAAAATCAGACTGCTGCAATAACTGATCTAAGTCGCGATATTGTGCATTAAATGCTTGAGCCACCTCAATCTTTTCACGGCGGTTATGGTACAAAATATTCATATTAAAACCATAAAATCCGCGACGGGCAATGGCAGCACCAATATTCCCTAAGCCAATAATCCCTAGCGTTTTACCAAAAACATCCATACCAAATTGTTCAGTAGATACCGTTCGTTTCCACTGACCTTGTTTGGTCCATGCATCAAGGTATGGAACTTTGCGTGCGGCACTCAGCAACAAAGTAAAGGCAAGATCAGCCGTTGTTTCTGTCAAAACATGTGGTGTATTAGCAAGCCAAATTTTCTTTTGATTAAGATAGTTAACATCATAATTATCATAACCAACAGACACTGTCGAAATGATTTTAAGTTTTTGGGCGGGTGCCAAATTACCTTCGTTTAACAGTCGTCCTGCGCCAATCATGGCATCAGCATCAACAACCTCTGTTCGAATCTGGTCGTTGATATCACCCAGTTTAGGATTAAGTACCACGACCCGATAATCTTGCTGTAACTGCGCTAAAACATCTTGATCTATTTGGCTGAATACAACAACTTTCTTCATGATTCGATTTCCGATCTTTATTGCATGAGCTGCCACAACCGTCTTTTTAATAAAGGTTGGGCTAACATTTCTTCCAAACTCGCTAAATATAAGATATTAGCATGCTGAATAAAGTCCAATTGACCTAAGCACAATATCTTTTTTTGTGTTGCGGTTGCATCCAGAAAACCTTGAATATACGAGGAGAATCCCCGACTTTCCTGAAAAGCAGCCAAAGGAAATGGCCATTTTAATTCAGCATACTGCCCTAATCTTGCCTTTTGAATATTTTGCCAGAGTTGGCTTTGAGCCTCGCTAAGCTGACTGGTTTCTAATAAAATGGCGCAGTTTTCCAACACATACATTTGCAATTCAAATGACCGAACCTGAGCAGTAATAACAATCTGTTCTTTTTCATCAAGCGCTGCTTTAACAATAGGTTCTGTAACAACTTTCGTTTGCTGCGATACTTCAATTTCGGTGATCGGTGGCGTATGTGCAGATGTTGCTGGAATGTCTTCTAAAATCGGTGTAACTTCAAATGTACGTTCTGTAGACTCAGAAACGTCATCAATTAATTGATCTCGCCATAGACTTGGTGCAGTGTTTTTTTGACATACAACTTCCCGAGGAATCCAAACATCTATTCCCAAAGCTGCTAGCCTGTTTCTCTGCTGCCCAATCATCTTACCTACTCATTTTGGTTATTCACGGTAATTTGCGATACCGTAAGTTGAGTAGTCTAACATAAACCGATCTCGTCAAAATGGCTTCCTTTTGTTCAATCAAATCCATACAAATTCAATTCATTATTTAAAAGATACGCTTATCTTTAATTTAGGCAATTATTTAACAAGAATAGATAATTTTTCATTCATCTATTTTCCACATTTTTTTTAAAATACTTCAATAAATCATTAGGGTCTTACTTTGTTAAATTCAAACGTTCTTAAGGAAAAATAATAAGTTTCAGAGTTAATATTGAAAAATATAAGCTGTACCATTAATACTTTAGAGAACCCTCAGAAGCTCATCCCACTTGGTCAAATAACTCGGTGATTTATGGTTTTGATTCATACGCCACGCCCGCCCATGCGGCGTAATCAATCGTCCTAGTGTCATACAATCCCGACCAAATCTTTTATTAATCTCATCAAAAGCGATCGAAAGATTTTTTCGAGCAATCAATTTATTGGTGTCATGGAATAAATCTACTGTATGGCTATGTTGTGGGATAATATCCAACAAAATCACTTCTGCTTTTTTATAACGATGACCAGCTTGATAAATTCGATCTAGCCCCTGTAACACAGCTTTGATAATTTCTAAACGATCATCGCTATAGTCGGATAGATACATCACTGTATAGGGACGATAATATTGATCTTTGTCAAAACGATTGGTGCGAATGCTAACGCCAATAGCTTTGCAGAGTAAGTTTTGCTTTCGCAAACGCTCAATCGCACGTAAGCTAAATTCGGTTAAAGCGCCACTCAGGCTAGTTTTATCCTCAATCGGCTGACCAAAGGAACGGCTACTTAACACCTGTCGTCGATCTGTCACAACATCTTCAATTTCTAAGCAAGCCATGCCTTGTAATTCTTTAACCGTATTTTCCATGACCACAGAAAAATACTTACCTAACATTTTAGGATCAGCTTGAACCAAATCCAACACCGAGTAGATATTCATTTTTTCTAAGCGCTGACGAATCTTTCGTCCAACACCCCACACTTCACCTACAGGCATCTGCTGTAACAAGTCTTCAATCACGCATGGGTCTTCAGCAACGATATTACAGACACTATCAAAACATGCGTGTGTCTTGGCTAGATTATTGGCCAGTTTGGCTTGAGTCTTGGAATAACCAATGCCGATGCAACATGGCAAACCCAACCAGTTTTTCACCGTATCTAGAATTTGGTGCGCATATTCGGTTAAATCATGAATATGCTGATAGGCAGTCAACTCTAAAAAGCATTCATCAATCGAATAAACTTCCTGTTCAGAGGGATCTACAAAGTTGCCTAATATGTTCATAAAACGACGCGACATTTCCGCATATAAAGCATAATTACTGGAAAAGACCTGCACTTGATGCTGACGAATAATATCTTCGATTTGGAAAAATGGCACAGCCATACGAATGCCGAGCTTTTTTGCTTCATAAGAGCGGGAAACCACACAGCCATCGTTATTAGATAGAACCACCACAGGACGCTTTTCTAGCTTTGGATTGAACACGCGCTCACAACTGACATAACAGTTATTCACATCAATTAAAGCAAAAATACGTTGTGGTAGGCTCATTGGCTTACCTCATTGGCTTCAAATTATAAGTCACCACACCCCAGATCTGTAACTCCTGTCCGTCTGTGATATAAATATTTTGATAATCTGGATTTTCAGCTTTTAACCATACCTTTGGAGGGCTGAAATGATGATCAATCATCAAACGTTTGACCGTAAAATCATTGTCAATCAAAGCAATCACTATATCCCCAGACTTTGCTGAAAGACTACGGTCTACCACTAATGGATCATCAATATCAATTCCTGCGTCCAACATCGACAGTGAGTTGGCTTTGACAATGAAAGTCGAGTTTTCGTTACGAATTAAAAATTCATTTAAATCGAGTGATTGCTCAACATAATCTTGGGCAGGTGATGGAAAACCCGCAGCAACTCGTTCGGTTGCTAGTGGAATATGATAAATTCGGTCATTCTTTGCTTGTACATTTTGGATTTTCATTTGAGCAGTCAAATCTGTACGAGTATCGGTTTTGACATTATTCAGTAACCAATTTTTGATGAAATCAACTTGAGATTCGGGAACACGGATGACTTTGGTTGGCTCACTGAATTGTGCTTTACGTCCTGCATTACTTCGGGCACCACCATGCTCAAATTCATTTTTTTTGGACATAATTCCTCCTTACCCAAGTTTAAAATACTTACAAATAATTTAACTTGAAAAAGTTACAAATTCAAGTTGACGTACAATTAGTTTTGCATAACAATGAATTTAATAGATCAAATTTTGGCTTATTTAACTAATACACGGATGTGAAATAAGCTGATCTTAGTATTTAAAATCAATGATTTAAAAAATAAATTTAATTTTTTAAAACCTAAATCATTGATCTAATTCAAGAATAGATTTGATCTGTGAGCAGTAGATTTTACTCAAAAGATTTTTGATGTGGAGACATGAAAAATGAACAATCGACGTGATGCTATTCTAGGTTATGCTGACGAACAACATGCTTTCTTTATTCGTCTCATCGAGAACAACACTGTATTAGGTGAGAGCTATGGACTATTTTGTGACAACCAAAATAGTGAAGCAGCGGAAAGTATTATGACTACCCTTTTTCTAAAAAAATCTTTTTGGCTCAATGGCTCTGAGTTTAATGACATTGTTAAAGGGCTTAACCCAATTCATTGAGATCACATAACACTAGGCGAATTCAAACCTGAGGTGCGACAGTTTCAAAAACCTTATGATAATCAACAAGTTGAGAAAACTTCTCTAATAGTGTAAGCCAATCTAACGCTTTTCTAGGACGAGTATTCAGTGACATGGCAACTTGATTTAAATCACTTTTGTTGCTCTCAAATAAAGCCCACTTATTTGAATCTCATAAGTGGGTCTCTTTTATCGTATTGAAAATAGAAGGTTGAGGTCAGATAAATCTTTTATCATTCACAGGTGCAACTAACTTATAAATCTTTCCATCTATATCACTTTCAAAAAGTAAATCGATATTTGGAAAAATGATATTCCCTTCTACTTCAATATGCTCAACTCGTTTAAAAAAAGGAATATCTTGGTCTTCTAAATCATTGAGCTGTGCCACAACAATCGATTCATTTTCTTCTTGATCTTTAATAATTACCGTAATCTTATCCATAATACTTCTTCCCAAAATATTGTTGATAGGACTATGAGAAATTTTCTATCGATTGTCGACTAATAGCTTGTAACAAGACTTATAACTATTATATTTTTATTTTTTAGACGACTAAGTGGTTGAAATTAAGCACTGGTTAGAAATTTCTTTAATATTAAACTAACCATACAGTTACAATGTTATTTAAAAATATTTCAGAAAATTTTACATTAAACCTCTTATGAAAGTAAAAACTGCCTCATTTCAGATTCTGAATTCAAACGTTTGGTTGGCGTAACTCGACCAGTTTTTGGTGAAATGGTAAAGGTTTTAAAAGAACTGGAATTACTCAAAAAGAAATCAGGGCATCCTCATACTTTAGCTATAGAGGATCAATTATTAACACTCAATTACTTGCGTAATTACAACACTCAATTGGAATTGGCGGAAAATTACCATATCACTGAAAGTAATGTGAATCGAACCATTAAAAATGGTTGAAGATACATTAAGTTGATTAATCAAACTAACCATGCGAAAAGGTATGTTTGATTAGCTGCTGCTCAACTATGCCACGTATCGTTTCAATCCATCTCAACCCAGTTGAACAAAAACAACTTATTGATCTCACCAAACACGCTGCACATTGGCGAGAAAGACAACGCGCACAAACCATATTGTGGCTATCCGAAGGTAAAACTGTAGCAGAAGTAGCTAAACTTCAAAGTCGAATACCTGAAACTATACGGTTACAACGTCGCCATTGGCAACTCTACCAATTTGAATCTATTCAAGAAGGTCATCGTTCAGGTAGGCCAAGTGTTCTTACAATAGCCCTGAATTAAATCGCATTGAGATATGGTATGGTGACAGATGAAGTATCATTGGCGTGATTTCAAAGTAATGACGGCTAATCAAATACAAAATTGGGTGTATCAGATATCAAAATATTTTGGCAATAAATACATGTTTACTTTTTAGATGTTACTTATTTAATCTTATCTACTGCAGCACAAAAAATTTTTTAAATTCAAACTTGCTCACAGAAACTTCACTATCGAACCAGTATAAATATTAAGAGTCTTATACTGATCTAAATTCATATCAGAAAATTATAAGACGAATAAAAATTCATCAAAAATATACCCAAGATCAACATGGTCAAGGAGACACAAAATGGACTCTCGCCTACTTTTAGCAATTATGCTAAGTAGTTTTAGTGTGACATCATTCGCTTCAAGCCACCGCGAAGCACCATCAATCAGTAAAACACCCAAGGTTGACGCTACAGATTTTTATATGTTTAAAAGTTATGAGCCGAGCCGAAGTAATTTCGTAACCATACTAGCAAACTATCAGCCTTTACAAGATGCTTATGGGGGGCCTAATTATTTCGCTTTAGATCCTAAAGCCTTATATGAAATACACATTGACAACAACGGAGATGGGCAAGAAGACATTACTTTCCAATTTAAATTCAATCAAGAGTTAAAAGACTTACAAGTTCCTGTAGGTGGCAAGAATGTTTCTGTACCATTATCTAACATTGGTAAAATCACAAATGATAGTAGTTCAGCTCAAAATACCGCTGAAACATATACTGTTACCATGATTAAAGGTGACCGACGTAAAGGTGATCGAAGTACTTTAGGCTCTTTTAAAAAGCCATTCGATAATGTTGGCGCAAAATCAATTCCAAACTATCAAGCCTACGCAGATACATTTGTCCAAAACATTAACTTTGGAAATTGTGGTTCTGGTAAAGTTTTTGTCGGTCAACGTCAAGATCCTTTTGCTGTTAACTTAGGTGAAGTATTCGATTTAGTGAATATTAAGATTCCTGCGACTCAACTCGCACCTTCAGGCGTAAACGCTGAAGATCAAGGATTGAATAATATTGCAAATAAAAACGTCACTACAATTGCTTTAGAAGTTCCACAATCTTGTTTAGTGGCTTCAAATGATACAGTGATTGGAGGATGGACAACAGCAAGCTTACCTCAAGCCACCTTATTAAATCCTAATCCTGAAAGCAATCTTTCCAGTGCAAGTAAAGTTGGTGGTGCTTGGACTCAAGTTTCACGTTTAGGCATGCCTTTAGTTAATGAAGTCGTCATTGGTCTTAAAGATAAAGATAAATTTAATGCAAGTAAGCCTGTGAATGATGGGCAATTTGCTGACTATGTGACTAACCCAACCCTGCCTACATTAATAGAAGTTCTTTTTAAAGAGGCAACTGGTGGTGCCGTAGTTGCGCCAACAAACTTTCCAAGAACTGACTTAGTTAACGCATTTCTTTTAGGTATTCCTGGCTTAAATCAACCTAAAAATGTAAAAGCATCTGAAATGTTACGTCTAAATACTGCTATTACTCCAGCAGCTAAAGATAAACAAAATCGTCTTGGTGTAATCGGTGGAGATACTGCAGGATTCCCGAACGGTCGTAGACCTGGTGATGATGTCGTCGATATTGAGCTGAGAGTTGCTATGGGCTTACTCTGCACAATTGATGGTGTCAATACCGCTGTTGGTTGTAAAGCGAGCGATGCTAAAGCTGGAGGAATAGGCTTTACAGATGGAGCTCTACAATCACCACAACAATTTGGTACTGCTTTCCCATACTTAAATACTCCAGTAGCAGGCTCTCCATTTAATACAGCTAGCAAATAATTAGGAGTAGTCACCATGAGAAAACTCATTTTGCTATTTATGGTTGGTATTGGATTAAGTGGCTGCGGTGGTAATGACAATAATTCAAAACCAAATAATAACAACCCATCCCCAAATGACCCCGTTCTTAAAGAAACCTTGTCATTAACCAATCAACCTCAAAGTAACTACGAACAGGCTGAACCTAAAAGTATTACTGAAATTTCAGAATCTACTATAGATAACAAATCAGAACCCGTTGCAGTGAAATTTTAAGATTAAGACTCTTAACAAACTTCTGTTAAGAGTCTTTATAGGAGTTTTAAATGTTAATTCGTCAGCTAACATTACCAATAATAGCTTCATTGTATTTAAGTACTGCTTTCGCTCACCCCAAACATCACCATGAAGAATCCTCATCGAGTTCAGAACATCCAAATTATTCAGTAATGTTAAAAAACAATCATAATGATGAGCTGAGAAATCAAATCGTTAATGTGTTACTTGAAAAAGCTTATTCAAAAGGCGACGGTAAGTTTTTAGAACAAGCTGAAGACTTAATGAAATCAAGCTTCAATTCATCAGACACAGAAAATAAATTGTTAGAAACTCGACTCGCTCAAGCAAATCATAATTTCAGCAGAGCAGAAACAATACTTAATGACGTATTAAAAAAAGACCCTAAAAATTATGATGCAATTTTACAACTCGCAAATATATATAGATTACAAGGTCAATTTAATCAGTCACTTAAATTATGTGATCAATTAGATCAACAGAGTGTGAAACTTTATCAAGCTGGTTGTGTCCTGCAAGTGGATGCAATGACAAAAAATATTTCAGAAATAAAGTCTAGAACAAATGAACTTATTCAAATGGCAACAAGGCTAAATAAAAACGATCAGCAATGGTTAGGTAATATTATGCTAGAAATAGCGACAAGATTTAATGATCCAACTCTTGCGAGCCAATCTATTCCATTACTTAATGTAGATAATTTACCCAACACTCTTACTAAATCCAATTGGTATATTTCTCAACAAGAATATTCAAACGCAATCAAAATTCTGACCCCATATCGTTATCATGATGGCGCGTTATATAGAATTATTTTAAGCAAACAGAAACTAAACGATCCTCTTGCAGAAAAAGACCTAAATGAACTAACTCAAAGAGTACAAAATCTACTCGACCATAAGGATCACATACATCTCAGAGAGCAAGCTCAATTCCTATGGGTTTCAAAAAAATATGATGAAGGTTTACGCATAGCTGCCAAAAACTGGAATATGCAAAGAGAAAATGACGATTTTGAGATTTATACCGCCCTTGCACTTGATAGTAAAAATCGTGAAAGCATAGAAAAATTATTAAATTGGAGTAATGAGACTGGCTATGAAAATCCGACCTACATTCAAAAATTAAAACAAATGTTAAAGCAACTATAAATCTAAATTTGATAAATAACTGAAAACATGAAATGAATAATGATTTCATGTTTGTGAAAATCACGAAAATTTATAAAATTAATGGAATAAAAATGAAAAAAAGAATTTTGTATTGCTTGTTGATAGGAAGTAGTCATTTCTATTTAGGTCAGCTTACTCATGCTGGAGGTGAACTTACAACAACACTTCCTACAATTAAAATAACAGCATCATCAAATTTAGATAGCACTTTTGGGGTCGCATTTACTTCATCCCAAGGAACAATATCGAAAGAACAAATTGAAACTCGACCTTTATCACGTCCAGCAGAAGTTTTAGAAACGATCCCTGGTGTCATTGTGACTCAACACAGTGGTAGTGGTAAGGCAAATCAATACTTTCTGAGAGGTTTTAACTTAGATCATGGAACTGACTTTGCAACATCATTTGATGAACAACCCATTAACATGGTGAGTCATGCCCACGGCCAAGGTTACACAGACTTAAATTTTCTAATCCCCGAACTGATTGAATCAATTCAATATCACAAAGGAGCAGTATCGATTGATGATGGTGATTTTGCATCAGCAGGTACAGCAAAAATTTCGAGTATCCATTCTCTAGATAATCCTTACGCACAAATAACGTTAGGTAATCACAATTTACTGAGATTTTTAGCCGTTGGAAACTTAGTTCTTAGTGATGGGGAATTAATCGGTGCAGTTGAAAACATCAACAGTGACGGACCTTGGGTTAATCCTGAAAATCTTTCAAAACAAAATCTATTCTTAAAATATTTCACTGGTGACCATAATAAAAATCAATCCATCAGCTTTCAACATTATCAAGCACGATGGGATGCTACTGATCAAATTCCAGAGCGGCTGATTGAAAGCGGTGAACTTAATCGCTTTGATAGCTTAAACAAGAGTGATGGTGGTAAGTCTGCTCGGACTGCTATTTGGTATAATGCTAAAAATTATGAGAAAACGAAATACTCAACAATCTCCACTTATGCCATATGTAACAAACTGAATCTATTTTCTGACTTTAGTTATTTTTTAAATGATCCAGTCCATGGAGACCAATTTGAGCAAGCTGAAGAACGAACGACACTTGGATTTAAATTTCAAAAAGGTTCATTAAGTGAATGGTCAAGCAAAGAGCTTTTAAACTCATTTGGATCATCTCTTAGGTATGATTATATTAACAACTTAGGTCTTTACCAGACACAAGATCGACAGCGTTTCAACACTATAAGAAATGATAATGTTAATCAATGGTCTATTGGAATATGGGGACAAAATCAAACCACGTGGCAACCTTGGTTAAAAACTATTTTAGGCGTTCGTGGTGATTTTTATTCTTTTGATGTAAATTCTGATAAAGAAGAAAATAGTGGTCATAAAACTGATCATATTTTCAGCCCTAAAATGAGCATAATTTTAGGTCCGTGGGAGAATACTGAATATTACATTAATTATGCATATGGCTTTCATAGCAATGATGCTAGAGGAACTACAACGCACCTAAACATTGATTCTCGTGATAGTAACTATTTAAAAGCAACTCTCCCCGTTTCTCCATTGGTAAGAACAATAAATTCAGAACTGGGATTAAGAGCAAAACTTATACCTGAGCTCACCTCAACAATAGCTCTATGGCAACTTGATTCAGATTCAGAACTGGTATTTATTGGCGATGCTGGTACGACAGAAGCAAGTAGACCAAGTAAAAGACAAGGTATCGAAATTTCACAATTCTATCAACCAACAGATGCTTGGATTATCGATCTAGATCTGGCTTGGTCAAAAGCAAGATTTAAAAATGAAAATTCGGAAGGAAATCATATTCCTGGGGCAATAGAAAAGACCATAGCTGCTGGATTTACTTATAAACTGAATGACCAAATTAATTTTGGAGGACGTTTGCGTTACTTTGGTTCTCGCCCTTTGATTGAGGATAACTCAGTTCGTTCCGATTCATCAACTTTAGTTAACTTACAAGGAAGCTATCAATTTAATAAAAACTTTCTAGCACAAGTTGAACTCTTTAATGTATTCGATCAAAAAACAAATGATATCGAATACTACTATGCATCATGCACTCGTCAAGATCTCAGTGAGCCTACATGCTCACCTAACTCTTCAGAACGTGAAGGAATTTATGATAGGCATATCCATCCTACTGAGGGCAGAAACCTCAGAATGACCTTCCGCTATTTATTCTGACCTGAGCGATAAATGCTGAGGAGAAAAATATGTTGTCTCAAAATAAACTCAATATTTCACATATCGCATTTCTCTTTAGCATTATGATGCATGTTTTTATTGTAATCCTACTTTTAAATTTTGCAGTTAAAAAAAACGATCATATAAATTCAAATATAAAGATTACGTTAGTTTCGGCATCAAGTGTAAATCATAAAGATGCAATGTTTTTGTCTTCAAAAGATTCGCAAACAACAGCAACAATCGATCAACCTCAACCTCAACCTCAACCTCAACCTCAACCTCAACCTCAACCTCAACCTCAACCTCAACCTCAACCTCAACCTCAACCAATCAGCGAAACAATATTTGATAGTACAGCACAAGTAAATGCATCAACAGAAAATCAAGTACCAGAGTTCTTTAGTATCGATGAGCATGTAAATTCATCAAAAATTGAGCATACTTATGACCCGCTCTTGGATGCACAAAATAGAGCAAAAAAAGCTATAAAAGAAGCAAAAGACGTATCAAATCTTTATCAGTCAAATATCAAACCGATGGAAACTGACTTCTTAGAAAAGAACCAATTATCTTCTTTAAAATTAGAAACTGACTCATTTAGTTTTTACAAAGTTGAAATTATTGACACACCAAAGGATTTTGAACGTTATTCTGCTCAAATTCATGTTTCTAAAACCACATCATCAAGTGAAGAAGAAATTAAAATTAATCAACTTAGTGAACAAATTACAGAACTACTTCATGAAAATCGCTTAGTTTTAACCAACAAACATCCTGAAACTATTGAATTTATAATCGATCCAGTTAATCGAATTATTCTTATTAATCTTTCTTCAGAATCATTGAAAATGCATCACAATCTCAAATCATTATTAGAAAACATGTCGTTTGATGCAATTCTAATAGATAGCAATCTGAATCAAAAAGCTTATTCTTTTGTTGTTAATATTTAATTTTCAACATAAAACAGAGATTTAAAAAACTCTCTTTTGGGGAATTATTTGTGATTCAATCCAGATAGCACAATCATTAATATACTTTTATGATGTTTAGACGAACCTGATTCTGACAACCGAGAAAGTAGTTGTTTCAATTCAAAATCTGAAAAGCATTCTGGTAAGCTTATACGAACTAAGTTTCATGTGCGTGTGTTTTAAACCAGATTTAGCCAATAAAATAGGATTATCAAAAATTTTCTGAAAATTAATCTAAACCAATAGCATAATCTTAAGTAGTGATCAATTCTGACGGATCTCTACCACGATCAACAATACTTTTAAGAAGTTCCACAATATCTTTTCTTACAATAGTATCGACCTTTCTATCTACTAATTTTGCAATGATATCAACATATAAAGTTCTTCTTGTTTCCGACTACTGTGCTTTTTAATTACGAGAACCCTCTATTTTTTTTAAAACCAGTTCACTAGTCAACAATTACTCTACTCTCATTAATTTCTATCAAATAACAAACTATGAGATTTTTTAAATTTAATTTTTTATGAAAACTGCTGTTCTAGGTTTAAAATAAGATTTCACTCACTATTGGCTCAATTCTTAGATATAAAAGCTGTACTTTTCCTTAGATGAGTTCCTGTTGACTCCCTATCAGTTAGACAATTAGACTTTCTATATTTTAATTTATTCAAAAATTTAAGGACTTAATACGCATGAACAGTGCTGAAATCATGGCTGACTTATCTTCTCACACCCCAATGATGCAGCAATATCTCAAAGTCAAAACAGACTATCAACATGCATTGCTGTTCTATCGTATGGGTGACTTTTATGAACTATTCTTTGAAGATGCGCATTTAGCAGCCAAACTACTCGGCATTACACTGACTCATCGCGGTAAAGCGAGTGGGCAACCGATTCCAATGGCTGGTGTGCCTTATCATTCAGCCGAAGGCTACCTTGCCCGCTTAGTTAAATCTGGTCGCACAGTTGCAATTTGTGAGCAAGTTGGTGAAGGTGAGAACGCAGGTTCTCGCGGTAAAGCACCTATGGAACGTAAAGTAGTTCGTATTCTAACACCAGGTACTTTGACTGATGATGCATTACTTAGCAGTTATCAGTCTTCAAATCTGGTTGCTTTATGTATTCAACAAAATCAAATTGGGTTTGCATTACTTGATTTGAGTGCGGGTATTTTTAAAGTTCAACAACAAAACTATAAGCCAGAACAATTGGCGATTGAGCTAGCTCGTTTAATGCCTAGCGAGATTCTCATTGATGAAGATCTGATCGATCAAAATATTATTGAACAAATTAAAAAGAATTTAGACTGCCCAATTACTAAACGTCCAAATGTTGATTTTAATTTAAATAATGCACAAAAAACTTTGTGTGACCAGTTCTCAGTTTCAACTTTATCAGGCTTTGGTCTAGATCCACTCCCTTTGGCAAAAGCTGCAGCCGCAGCATTAATTCATTATGCCAAAGAAACACAAAAAACGGCTTTACCACATATTCGTTCCATTCAAATTGAGCAAAGCACTGACTTTATTGCACTTGATCCAATTACACGGCGTAATTTAGAAATTATTGATCCGTTATTTGAACATGGCACATCTTTATTCCAACTGATTAATGATTGCCAAACCGCAATGGGTGGCCGTTTACTCAGTCGAACGCTTATGCAACCGATTCGTGATACTGCCATATTAGATGCTCGCTTAGATGCCTCAGAGCAATTATTAAAAGGCTACCATGAATCTCCTGTACGTTTAGTGCTCAAAGAAATTGGTGATATCGAACGTGTATTGAGTCGTGTTGCTTTGGGCAGTGCACGTCCACGCGATTTAGTTCAACTGCGTCAAGCATGTGCACAAATTCCATTTTTACGGCATGCTTTAGCACCTGTGCTAAAAAACCAACAATCTCAATTATTAAATCAGTTGGATAATCAATTAGGTGATTTCAAAAGTCTACATCAACATTTAATGGCGGCAATTGTTGAAAATCCGCCAGTATTATTACGCGATGGTAATGTGATTGCTGAAGGTTATGATGATGAACTGGATGAATTACGTAAAATTCGTGATCATGCAGGGCAATTTTTAATTGATTTAGAAATTAACGAACGCCAACGTACTGGAATCAATACACTTAAAATTGGTTATAATCGTGTCAGTGGTTACTATATTGAGTTGACACGCGTTCAGGCCGAGCAGGCACCTGCCGATTATATTCGCCGTCAAACCTTAAAAAATGCCGAGCGTTATATCACTCCAGAGCTCAAGAGCTTTGAAGATAAAGTCCTTTCAAGTGAATCACGCGCGCTTGCCCGTGAAAAGCTTTTGTTTGAATCCTTATTAGATGAGCTTCGCCAAAATATTGCTCAACTACAAATGATGAGCGCAGCAATTGCGCATATTGATGTACTGGCAAATTTTGCACATCAAGCCAGATTAAATAATTGGACAAGACCTGAATTTACGGCTGAAACCAGCATCAAAATTCAAGCTGGTCGTCATCCTGTGGTTGAAGCTTTAAATAAAGCACCATTTACACCGAATGATACGACTCTAGACCCACAACACCGTATGGCGATTATTACGGGTCCAAATATGGGCGGTAAATCGACATTTATGCGTCAGACCGCATTAATCAGTTTACTTGCTTACTGTGGTAGTTTCGTTCCTGCAAAATCGGCAAAACTGGGTTCAATTGATCGTATCTTTACCCGTATCGGTTCTGCGGATGATTTGTCGACAGGTAAATCTACTTTTATGGTGGAAATGACTGAAACCTCACAGATTTTACATCATGCTACAAGTCAATCTTTGGTTTTGATGGATGAAGTTGGTCGTGGTACGAGTACTTATGATGGCCTCTCTTTAGCTTGGGCGTGTGTACTTGATTTGACGAAGCGTGTGAAATGTCTATGTCTGTTTGCAACACACTACTTTGAGTTAACCGAACTGGGTGGTGAAGTTGGTATTGATAATTATCATGTGACAGCACAAGAACTGAATGGTAATTTAATTTTATTGCACAAAGTACAACACGGTCCTGCAAGCCAAAGCCACGGCTTACAAGTTGCAAAACTGGCAGGTATTCCAGCAAGTGTAATTAAAGAAGCACAGAAACGTTTGAAAATTCTGGAAAAGCAACAGCATCAACATTTGCAAAATACAGTTCAAAATGATTTATTCAGTTCACTTGAGCATGAAATTGAAACTCAAGTTGTTGAGAAAATTGTTGAAGTGGAAGCTCAATCCCCTGCGCTTGAATTGTTAGATAAAATTGATGTGGATGATCTAACACCACGTCAAGCACTTGAACAGCTTTATCAGCTCAAAGCCTTATTCAAATCCAGCCAAGCACTCGAAAATTAAGATTAAATCATCAGCTTTGGCCCTAGGTCAGAGCTGATTTCTCTGGTTGTAAGATCGCAATTATATTTGTGCGCTTATTTTGCATCATGTAATGCAAGGAGAAATTCGACAATTCATTAAGTTATTGAGACTTATTATCAATAAAAGTCATATAAATAAGCCCATTTCATTGATACGAATAATAAATATCAATAAAAGGAATTGTTTCTATCGGTATTTTTTGCCTAAAATACGCTATGCAAAATGAAAACCATATTTTTTAGGTAGCTGCCGCCATGACCTTTGTTGTCACCGAAAACTGTATTAAATGTAAATATCAAGACTGTGTTGAAGTTTGCCCTGTAGATTGCTTCTATGAAGGTCCAAACTTTCTTGTCATCAATCCAGATGAATGTATTGACTGTGCGTTGTGTGAACCTGAATGTCCAGCAAATGCGATTTTCTCTGAAGATGAGCTACCTGAAGGTCAAGAAGCGTTTATTGAGCTGAATGCTGAACTCTCTGAAAAATGGGCAGGTAATAACATCACTCAAATTGGTGAACAACCTGCTGATCGTGAAGAATGGAATGGCAAGCCAAATAAATTGCAATATTTAGAAAAATAATCATAGAAAAGACCAGTATTAACTGGTCTTTTTTTATACTCGAATCACACATTTCTTTGCAATTGCACCATTATTTGTGCGTTATTTTGCATTAAAATAATTCATCTATTACTTATAGATTGTGAACTGCTTTTTTATGATGCGAAATAAATTACAGGGTCTCTTATCATTTTGTATCATCCCTGTGATGATGGTCGGTTGTGTCAGTTCAGCCACTAAAGTGAATCAAAATCAAGATAAAAGAATTTACATTCCTCAAGAACAAGTTACTTTTACTCGCCCAATTCCAAATAAAGTTGAACCAAACTCTTATCGCCAATGGCTCAATCAGGGCGAGAACTATGCACGTGTGCGTGAATATGAGCAGTTTTTAACACGCAACAATGTGGCGCATATTATTCCAAGTTTTGAATTACTGCGTACTGCACGGGACTGGCAAAAATGTGGTCGCTCAGAATATATGGTGCCAAATCGTGAGCTATGGAATAATTCACTTTCAACCTTACGGGTCTTTAAATATTTAATCGCTGCTAAGATTTTAACTGATTTCGAAGTCACTTCTGTTTACCGCGATCTACCTTTAAACCAATGTGCAGGTGGTGCGGGTTCTTCTAAGCATTTGTTCAATTCAGCAATCGACTTCCGTATCGGGCCTGAGGTTCCACAACCGCAAGACTATGCATATATTGAACAGACCAAATTTAAACTATGCCAATTTTGGATCCAGCATGGGCAGAGTTTAAATCTTGGAATAGGCTTGTACAGCTCTGGCCAAATTCATATCGATACGCAAGGTTATCGAACTTGGGGGCCTGACCTCACCCGAAATAGTTCAATGTGTAACTTCTAATAAACGATAATTTAAATCGATAAGAGATCTAAACGGTCTCTTTTTTATTTCAATGATAGTGATTAATTCAGTAATCAAATTGCACTCTAAGCATAAATGTTTAAAATGCAGCTAACAGATTCATAGGTAAACTTGATTATGCAACAGATGTGGACCGACATTGATGACTATATCAATTCACATTTAATTCCCACAGACCCAAGACTTCAACATGCATTAGACAATACCGATACTCAGGGGTTTTCTAATCATTTGGCTGTTGCGCCTAATCAAGGCATGTTTTTGCAAATGTTGATTCAGATGAACCAATGCAAACGGGTACTGGAACTGGGAACTTTTGGTGCCTACAGTACTATTTGGCTTGCAAAAGCATTACCTGAGGATGGCTATCTACTCACGGTAGAAGGTCGAGATACTCACGTCATTATTGCTCAGGAAAATATCGATTTTGCCAAGATGCCAACCAATATCGAGCTCAAGAAAGGTCGTGGTGCAGATATTATGAAGCAACTCATTGCTGAAGGCAGTGAACCCTTTGATTTGATTTTTATTGATGCCGATAAACAAAGTTATCGTGAATACTTTGAATTAAGCTTAAAGCTTTCTCACTCAGGTACGATTATTGTACTTGATAACGTCATTCGTGCAGGTGCGATCTTAGATGAGAATAATAAGAAGCCTAGTATTGAAGGCATTCGTGAAGCATTCTCAGCATTAAAAGATCATCCTCAACTGCTCTCTTGCACTGCTCTACAAACAGTAGGATCTAAAGGGCATGATGGTTTTGCAATTGCAATCGTAAAATAGAGATCAAAAAACAATCTAAAATTTTTAATTATTTAATATCAATAACTTATATTTATCCACAATGCTTTTCCATATAGTTATCCACAGTAATTGCGGATAACTATATGGAAGAAAATGAATCACTTAGCTACGAGTAAGGGAACATTGGCATTTCGGAAGATCGTTGTAGTAATACTGCCTAAGAAAAATTGATGAATTTTACTATGGCTAAAAGCACCTAAAACAATGAGTTGAATATCATGTTCTCTTTGATATTCAAGAATATTTTGGGCAACATCCCCGTATCGATAAATGGGTATAACATCTAAACCCACATCTTTTAAATATTTTTCTGGCTCTGCCAGCATTTCTGGGTGATCACCGACATAAAGTAAATGACATTGTAACTTTTTCAATAAATCACTTTGTGCTATACGTTGCAGCATTTTTTGACAAGTCGGTGAATACTCATAAGCGAAAATAAAACGTTTCGGTGGTTCAAAATGCTCTCCCACAGTAATCACTGTACAGTTTGCACCACGAATAAAGTTTTCCACGTTACTGCCAATTGGCTTATTCTTCTCGGCCGCCCGTTCACCCACACGCCCGATAATGACAACATCATTCTCTTTTAAAATATTAAAGCTCTGTTCAAGAAAATCGCCTTTTTCCTGAATCTTGGTACTGGTTAAACCATATTGTTTTTCGATCAGCTCAGAAATATGCTTGAGTAAGTTATTACTATAATCGAGTGCAAGCTCGCTTTGCTTTTGCTCTAGTTCAGCTAATTCTTTGAGTAACATCGCATTACTTTCAAAACCAATGACACCGCTGATTTCACCTAAATGATAGCTTGCTGGATAATAGTCCAGAATTTGCAACAGTACTAATTCTCTTTGCGTTTGCTTCGCCACCCATGCGGCTGCTTCAGCGACAGCCTCGATACAGGGTGAAGAATCAATACATGCAATGACACGGTTCATGTTCGCCTCTCTTTAGGTTTAACACCTTAGGTCTTGTACTTGTTTTTAACTTATCACAGATCAAAGTATGGTGGGTTAAATTTATGTATAGAATCTCATGAGCTTTTAATTGATTTTATTCAGTACGATAACGAATCAATCTAGCTGGATTACCTGCCACAATTGCAAAATCTTCTATATTTTTAGTAACCATACTATTCATCCCCACAACCGCATGATGTCCAATTTTCACGCCATCTTTTATACCAACATGAGCCCCTAACCATACATCTCGCCCAATCTCAATTCCTTTGGAGGTAACAGCTTGCTGGTATATTGGTCGGTCTAAATCCATGCCATGATCAAACGCATATAAATGACTATAAGCAGCTATTCGAACCTGATCATGCAGCTTAATGCCTGCACGTCCGCCATCTAAAATACAATGATGATTAATCGCGACTTCGTTACCAATCTCTAAAGGTCCATGTAAAGTACAATCTGCTGCAATAAAAGTATTATCTCCAATCGTGATCTTGCGCCCACGCTCAGCAAAAATATGTGCTAAAGGGGAAATAAAACAATTTTTGCCAATCTCTATTGTTTCCATTTCCATCAAATAAGCTTGATATTCAGCTTGCCATGCTTCGGCCCATTCTCGATGTCTAGGCTTAAGTGACCAGTACAACCAAGGCATATAATTCAAACGATGCTTATGTTGTTCTCGATACTTTAATAAAGGATCAGTTGTCATCTTCTTGTTCCTCTATCACCTTAAGCGATTCACGTCCACGTGTAACATCTTGGAGCTTATGCCTTAAAGGCTCAATTTGATGTACTTGTACTCGTGCTTCAATAAGAACACCTGTTTCAGTGTAACGTTCTTGATATTCAATTTGTTGCTGCATCAACTCATATTGAATAATTGCCCATTCATTAAATAGGCAGGCAAATTGAATCTGTTTTTTCTCAATCAACTCAATTTTTTCAGCCAATAATAAACATTGACCTGCACATCCACCATAAGCCCGTACCAGTCCACCTGTACCGAGCTTAATACCGCCGTACCAACGGTTCACCAAGACGATGACATTGGTTAAGTCATTGCCTTCGATTGTCGCTAGAATGGGACGACCTGCTGTGCCAGAAGGCTCACAATCATCATTAAACCGAACATGGTGTCCAATTTTCCATGCCCAGCATTGATGTGTTGTTGAAATATCTTTGTTTTGTTCTAAAAAAGTTTTAACTTGCTGCTCATTTTCAACAATTGCAGCAATCGCTTGGAAGCGACTTTTTTTAATGTCTTCTTCAAAAGTTACCGTATTGGCAATGGTGAAAGGCATAAACATAAATACAAACTAAAAAAGGAATTATAACTTTTCACACCGAAATAAAAAACCATTCACTATCAAACACGTTAATCACGTATCTTTTTATTATTTATAATAATTTTAGATAAAAAAAGAACCATAAATGGTTCTCTTTTTATTTAATTTGATTCAAACCACAAAATCATCACCTAGATATACTTTACGCACTTGCTCATTATCTAAAATTTCTTGCGGAGTACCTTCTGCAATCACAGAACCTTCACTGACAATATAAGCTTTTTCACAAATGGCTAAGGTTTCTCGAACATTATGGTCAGTGATTAAAACACCAATTCCTCGACTCTTTAACGTTTGAATAATATCTTTAATATCACCCACAGAAATTGGATCAACACCCGCAAATGGTTCATCCAATAACATAAATTTCGGATCAGCAGCCAACGCACGAGCAATCTCAGCACGACGGCGTTCACCACCTGAAACACTCATCCCCAATGAATCTTTAATATGATTGATTTTAAAATCATTTAATAATTCAGTTAAGCGTTGCTGGCGTTGCTGCTTATTTAAATCTTTGCGTGTTTCCAAAATTGCCATGATATTTTCGGAAATTGTGAGCTTTCTAAAAATTGATGCTTCTTGTGGTAAGTATCCAATACCTTTACGTGCCCGCTCATGCATCGCTAGATCAGATAAATCTAAATTATCTAAATGGATTTCACCCTTATCCATCCGAACAAGTCCGACAACCATATAGAAACTTGTGGTTTTACCTGCACCATTTGGTCCAAGTAAACCGACAATTTGACCGCTTTGCATCGTAAATGAAACGTCTTTTACCACCCACCGTTTACTATAGTTTTTAGCTAGGTGTTTAATACATAAAGTTTGTGATTGCTGTACTGATTGATCCATTAATCACGCGCCCCTGGAGAACTTTTAGAACTTGATGGCGGAATAATAATTTGAACTCGATTTGATGAAGAACCTTGTGCCTCTACATCACCTTTGTTCATACTATATTTCAGACTATTACCACGAATACTAGAACCATCTTGATACAGATAAGCCTTACCAGTCAAAGTAATAATTCCTGTATCGGCATTATAAACAATGGTCTGCGCTTCACCACGCGCTAAACCTTTTTTAGCATCTATTTGCTGCTGAAATTTTGCCAACTGACCTTTAGCTGTAATCGTTTGTATTTCTTTTTTGCTATTCAATGTCGCAATAATAGAATCAGCCTGAAGCTTCATCGTGCCTTGCTCGATCACTACGTTACCCGTATAGGTTGTTACACCCGTTTTATCATTATAGGTTGCACGATCAGCAACCAATGATAACTGTTGGCTACGGTCTGATGGCAAAGCAAAACTTGAAGCCGAAGAAAATAATACAGCGGCAATACAAGTGACCTGTTTTAGGAAAGTGAAACGAAATTTAGAATTAAAAGCTTGGCGCATACTTTCCTCGAATTTTATAGAATTCATATTGACCATTATTCAAATTTGCCTTTAGACCTTGACTAACAAACTCAGAACTTGGCGTTTTTACAGTGACTGAGTGTTGTGTCTCTAATTCTCTGGTTTTTGGATATCCTGTGAGTTCATTAGTATGAAACTCCATTTTCCCCTGATCAGACAATTTAGTTGCAACGACATTGCCTTGTAATATGATCTTTGTATTATCGTCATAGGCTTGTGCTTGTTTTGCATAAAACGTTGCATCAGCCTTACCCTGCTTGTACATCACGGCATTTAATTGATCAAGTTGGGATGTTTTCTGCTGCATATTTTGCTGCAACTGTTTCACCTCAGCCCGAATGTATAAATTACCCTGCTCATCAGTCTGAGTTAAGTGAACACCCTGCGCTGAATAAGTCATATTTTTCGCTGAATCAACATCCAACTTTTTTGCTTTGCCGCTGTAATAATAATAGCCACCACTTAAAGCAGCAATCAAAACAGCGACAACATATAAAACCTTGGTATCCATAAACAGAGTTACCTGACCTTTGGGTAATTCACGCTACTATTAATGTGGTACAGCTAAATATTTTGCAAGTAGCTCTTGGTAAACGCCTTTTGAACATAAGAGCATATCGCATACTTCTCGAACTGCGCCACGTCCACCCATCGCTTGAGTGACTAAATTTGCACGACGACGAACTTCCTCATGTCCATTGGGAACAGTAATACTCATGCCAGCAATCGCAAATGCAGATAAATCAGGCCAGTCATCGCCCATATATAAACAATCTTCAGGTAAAATATTTAACTGAGCACAAGCTTCACGTAATGCCACACCTTTATCTTCTCGCCCTTGAAAAATAAGATCAACACCTAAATCTGTCATTCTTTTTTCAACAATATTGCTCTTACGTCCAGTGATAATAATCACTTTCATTCCTGCTTGTTGAACCAATTTCATACCTAACCCATCACGAATATCAAATGATTTAAGTTCATCACCTGAGTTTGTTAGAGTTACAAAGCCATCGCTTAAGATTCCATCCACATCAAGCACTAATGCTTGTAAATGACGTGCTTGTTCTTGTAAAGCATAAGATGCCATGGCTTAATTTACTCCTGCCTGAATAAGGTCATGCATACTAATCACACCAATCACTTTATTGGTATGATCAACAACTACAAATTGATTAATCTTTCTCTCATGCATTTTTTCCAATGCTTCCACCGCACGGGCTTCTTCAGAAATAGTGAGTGGATTTTTGGTCATAACTTCAGCAACTGGGAGATTTACATCAAAACCTTGCTGCTGATCAATCATTCGGCGTAAATCACCATCAGTAAAAATACCTAATAAAATATCGTTCTCATCAACAACCGTGGTAAGACCCAAACGTTTATCTGAGATTTCATATAACACCTTGTTCATCGGTGTATCAGGTTTAACTTTGGGTAATTCAGTCCCTGTATGCATCAAATGTTTTACATGTAAAAGTAAGCGTTTACCTAATGCTCCCGCAGGATGGGAACGAGCAAAATCATCTGCGGTAAAACCACGCGCTTCCAACAATGCGACGGCTAATGCATCGCCTAAAACAAGTGTTGCAGTCGTACTAGATGTTGGTGCTAAACCTAGAGGACAAGCCTCATCCGCCTCACCTAATGTCAGTGCAACATCCGCATTCTGTGGCATTGGTCCTTTATCATCACGACTGATAGTAATTAATGGTACACCTAGATGTTTGATTAACGGCATGAGCATCATGATTTCATCACTTTTGCCTGAATTTGAAATCGCGATTAATACATCACCTCGAACCAACATACCCAAATCACCATGCCCCGCTTCACCTGGGTGCATAAAAAATGATGGTGTCCCAGTTGATGCAAGTGTCGCTGCCATTTTTCGACCGATATGACCTGATTTGCCCATACCCGTCACAACAACACGCCCTTTACACTGCAAAAGAATTTCACATGCACGATCAAAACTTTCATTAATTTGTGTTGCAAGAACTTCTAAGGCTTGTTGCTCAATTCGCAGGGTCTCTAATGCGCTTTTTTGAAAATTTATGGCTTGTGACATATGATTTTGACCCCAGAATAATACGCTATCCACCTGAAGGCAGATGATTTTAATCAAAAGAATGATACTGATTCTAGCATAATTGAAAAATATGCACGTTTCTAAATGTAGTAGTTTTCATCAAAAATGAAGAGAGATTGAACTTATGTTAATTGCTAGAATCTACTAAGTAATAAAGTATATACCCTGAATAGACTAAACGACCTGCTTTCACTTCATCTTCAAAACATTGCTTTAAAGCAGCTTCGCTAGAAAATCCATATTCAAATAATCTTGAACCAGCAAAATCAAGCAGTCTCCATAAATCAAAACCATTGATCTGCCCCTGCTCTCCAAAATCAAAATCTACGGCACCTCTAGGTAATTTAACCTTACAACCAAAACCATGTTTAAAATATGGAATACCTCCTATCAATTTACCAAGTTGAGGGATATCCATACATGCTCATTCAATATTTGTAATAGGTTGCTTTATACCAGATCCTTGCATAAGAGCTAGAACCTCACATACTGCACTTTGATAAGCAAGAATGAGACATCTGAGATTGCTATTCATCATAAACTCAAGAGTAAAAAATCATAATATGCGATATTGCTAAAAAAAAGGCATTTATAAAGTCAATCACTCCTCCATTTTTTTCACATGATAACTTTATGAAATACAATGCATACGTTATGATGAATCACGATTTTTGTAGAGTGTTTGAAAACCCTTATGCAACCTTTTGTTCTATATAATTCTGAGCAACGTAAAAAAGTTGAATTTGTCCCACGTCAAGAAGGTCAAATCGACATGTATGTCTGTGGTATGACTGTTTATGATTACTGTCATATTGGACACGCTCGAGTTATGGTTGCATTTGATTACATCATCCGCTTCTTACGCAGCCAAGGCTGGAAAGTTCGCTATATTCGTAACATCACGGATATTGATGACAAAATTATTGCGCGTGCCAATGAAAATGGCGAAAGCATTCAACAACTCACGGCTCGTTTTATTGATGCAATGAATGAAGATGCAGCTAATTTAGGCTGTGCAGCACCAGACGAGGCACCAAAAGCAACTGAATATATTGATCAAATGCAAAATATGATCAATACACTGGTTGATAAAGGTGCTGCCTACCCCGCTGCCAATGGTGATGTCTATTTTGAAGTGACTAAATTTGATAAATATGGTCGCTTATCCGGTCGTAAATTGGACGACATGCAAGCAGGAGCATCAGAACGTGTCGATGTCGAAGTAGACAAGAAACATCCATTCGACTTTGTACTTTGGAAACATGCCAAAGAAAATGAACCTGCATGGGCTTCACCATGGGGCAATGGTCGCCCAGGTTGGCATATCGAATGCTCTGCAATGTCGACTTGCTGCTTAGGCAATCATTTCGATATTCATGGTGGTGGTTCAGATCTCATGTTCCCTCACCATGAAAATGAAATCGCACAAAGTGAAGCATCAACAGGTGAACAATATGTCAATTATTGGATGCATGTTGGTTTTATCAATGTTGATGGCGAAAAAATGTCTAAATCTTTAGGCAACTTCTTTACCATTCGCGATGTCATGGAAAAATTCCATCCCGAAGTGATTCGTTACTTTATTGTCTCATCTCATTATCGTAGCCCTGTCAATTTCTCTGATGTTGCATTAAAAGAAGCAAAGACCACACTAAGTCGTTTTTATCATTCATTTAAAGCTTATCAGCAAGTTTATGGTCAAAAAACAGTTGAAACTTTAGCGCAAGATCTTGTTGAACGCTTCAACAGTGCAATGCGTGATGATTTTAATACTGCGGAAGCAATCGCAGTACTATTTGAAATCAATAAAGAATTAAATCGTGCGGTTAAAGAAGAACAGGCTGAACAAGCAACTGTTCTTTATTCAACGCTACGTTATCTGACGAACATTCTTGGTCTAGTGCAATATGATGTTGAAGATTTTTTAAAGTCTGATATTGGTCAAGAAGCGCTTAATCTCTCTGATGTAGAAATTGAAGATTTTATTCAACAGCGTGTTGATGCAAAAAAAGCTAAAGATTTTGCAAAAGCCGATAGCATTCGTCAGTCTTTACTCGATCAAGGTGTCGTTTTAGAAGATACTCGCCAAGGCACAATTTGGCGACGTGCTGATTAATTCAACACTCAGCAACATAGAGAGTTGACAGTTGGATGAAACTCTCTATAATGCGTCCTATTGCGGGAATAGCTCAGTTGGTAGAGCATAACCTTGCCAAGGTTGGGGTCGCGAGTTCGAGTCTCGTTTCCCGCTCCAAAATTTAAAAAGCCTTTATCTAACGATAAAGGTTTTTTTATATTTAAAATTTACTTTTTTCTAAAATTTTAATACTTTGCAATAAGTAGGTTAAATAATAAATTTAAATTCTGCCATTTATAGATTTACCAAAGGTTAAATAACCCTTACACACTGTCACTACCCTTTCTTCTTAAAATCCCATAGTTTAAATAACAATATTTTCAAAAAAGAGCTTAATACCAAATGAAAAAGTCAATTATTGCAATTTCTCTAGCTTCTCTTGTATTAGCCGCTTGTAGTAAAACTGAAAATAAAAAAGTTGAAGAGCAAACACCAGCTACAACTGAAACTGTATCAGAAGCAACTGTAGCTGATACTGCACATACTGCTGAAAATGCATTAGATTGGAATGGCACATATAAAGGCATACTCCCTTGTGCAGATTGTGAAGGTATTAAAACCGAACTAGAACTTAATTCAGATAAAACTTATGAGATTAAAGAAACCTATCTTGGTAAGGGTGATGGCAAACCATTTGAAAGCAAGGGTAGTTTCCAATTCGATAACAAAAATTCTTCTATTATTGAATTAGATAAAGCTGGTGATAGCCGTAAATATTTTGTTGCTGAGGGTTATTTAAAAGCATTAGATATGGATGGTAAAGAAATTACGGGTGATTTGGCTGATAAATATCAACTCAAAAAAGAAGCTGAATAATCTTTTTAAATTTTAAATGCTCGCTGTTGCGAGCATTTTTATGATTAAAATAAAAAACCCTGCTTAAGCAGGGTTTTTTTGAATCAATCGAGGCTTAGTGAGCAGCGAATTGGTTCATTGTGTTTTTAGCATCATCGTGCGCTTTAAGAGCGTTGTCACCAGAGAAGATTTCTTTGTGATCATCACCGATGTCAGAACCAGCCATTGCTTGGTGTTTAACACAAGCGATACCACCGCGGATTTCTTTACGTTGTACGCCAGCAACATAAGCCAACATACCTTCAGAACCGAAGTAACCTTGTGCAAGCTCATGAGTAGAAAGAGCAGCAGTGTGGTAAGTCGGAAGTGTGATCAAGTGATGGAATACACCCGCTTCACGAGAAGCATCTGCTTGGAATGTACGTACTTTTTCATCAGCATCAGCAGCCAATTCAGTAGCATCGTACTCAGCGCTCATTAATTTAGCACGGTCGTAAGCAGAAACGTCTTTACCTTCAGCAACCCAACGGTCGTAAGCTTGTTGACGGAAGTTTAACGTCCAGTTGAATGATGGGCTGTTGTTATAAACAAGCTTAGCATTTGGAACTGTTTCACGTACACGGTTAACCATGTGAGCGATTTCAGCAACGTTAGGCGTCGCTGTTTCGATCCAAAGAAGGTCAGCACCGTTCTGTAAGCTAGTTACACAGTCAAGTACAACGCGGTCAATTTGAGTGCCTTCACGGAACTGGTATAGACCAGAAGCAAGACGTTTAGGACGGTGAAGTTTACCATCACGCTTGATCAGGATTTCGTCTTCTTGAGCTTCTGAAATGTCGATTTCAGTTGTGTCTAAGTAGCTGATGTATTGAGAAGCGATGTCGCCTGGCTCTTTAACCACTGGGATTTTTTGAGTCAAGTCAGCGCCTTCAGAGTCAGTACGTGCAACGATGATACCGTCGTCAAGACCCATTTCTAAGAATGCATAACGTAAAGCGTGGATTTTAGCGATGAAGTCTTCGTGTGGAACAGTTACTTTACCTGCTTGGTGACCACATTGTTTCGCATCAGATACTTGGTTTTCGATTTGAAGCGCACAAGCACCAGCTTCGATCATTTTCTTAGCAAGTAAGTAAGTCGCTTCTTCGTTACCGAAACCAGCGTCGATGTCAGCAATAATTGGCACAACGTGAGTTTGGAAACCATCGATTTGAGCAGTGATTTCAGCAGCTTTAGCAGTGTCACCAGCTTCTTGAGCTTTTTTAAGAGCACGGAATAAATCGTTTAATTCTTTCGCGTCAGCTTGACGTAAGAAAGTATAGATTTCTTCGATTAATGCAGGAACAGAAGTTTTTTCGTGCATAGATTGGTCAGGAAGTGGACCAAATTCTGAACGAAGTGCAGCAACCATCCAACCAGAAAGGTAGATATAGCGACGTTCAGTAGTACCGAAGTATTTTTTGTTCGCAATCATTTTTTGTTGAGCGATGAAACCGTGCCAGCAACCTAATGATTGAGTATATTTGCTAGAGTCAGCATCATAAGCAGCCATATCACGACGCATAATCGCAGCTGTATATTTAGCAATATCTAAACCAGTTTTGAAACGGTTTTGCATTTGCATACGAGCAGCATCTTCTGGGCTAATATCGCGCCAAGTGTCGCCGAATTTTGCTTTTAATTCGCGGATTGCATCAATCGCTGTTAAATATGTAGACATGATATATTCCTTTAGAGGGATTGGCATCGAATGATCGCAAAAAACCATGCTTTTATAGTCTAGATTTTAAGCACTTCATCAACATATTGCACAGCTTAGTCTGTGCAAACAGATTAATCCAATATTCTTGGTTAATTTTCAGTATTTATTTATGAAATATACAGATAAAACGATATAGAATATTCAAAAAAATAAACTAAGCCTTTGATATATAAATATTTTTAAAATAAAATTCATCATAAATTATTCATTAAACAATCTAAATCGTATTATTTCTATACATTTAAAACAACTATCCAATACCAAAACATATGAATGAATAAAGTGAATAAATGCAGAAATGGCTATAGTGTTTTTATATATTGAATATCATTTCCTCATGATAATGAATCTGTTATAAGCTTATTCAAATTTAACAAGACCAAACCATTCAACTATTTGCTATACCTTTTATCTCGTTTTAAGTTACACAAACGGCTTTAGTTATGTCATAATTCATCACAATTCAAAAATTTTATTTTCGGTATTTTTTTTATGAATCTGGAGCGGGTTGATCTCAATTTATTAATTTATCTTGATGTACTTCTTCGTGAAAAAAATGTCACACGTGCTGCAGAACAACTGGGTGTCACTCAGCCTGCAATGAGTAATATTTTACGTCGCTTACGTAATTTATTTAACGACCCTCTGCTCATTCGTTCTTCTGAAGGCATGACACCAACTGAGCGCGCACTTGAATTACAACCACGTATTCGTGATGCATTATCAGATTTGTCGATGATTCTCGAACCACGTACCGAATTTAGGCCTTATACTAGTACGCGCGTTTTTCGCATAATGACTTCCGATTATGCTGAAGCAACACTTGTACCTCGTCTTGTAAAAGCACTTCGCTCTGAAGCGCCAAATGTTGTACTGGACTTCTTAACCCCAAGTGATGTCTCTTATCGAGATATGGAGCAAGGCAAAGTTGATCTAGCCATTAACCGCTTCAATGAAATCCCACAAAGCTTCCATCAAGTTTTGGTATGGCGCGATAGTTTTAGCTGTATTTTAAATGATAAACACCCTGCCGTAACACATCTCAACCTTAAAAGCTATTTAGATGCTCAACATATTTGGGTTTCTAAAACAGGTATGGGTGTTGGCTTTGGTGTAAATCCAGATAAACAAGCAGGACTTGGTTGGATTGACCAAGCTTTGGAACGAATTGGTCAACGTCGTAAGATTTCAGTTTTTACTCGCCACTATCAAATGCCTGCACTTTTAGCACAAAATGTTGATCTAATTGCAACATTGCCAACACGTATGGCCCGTTTGCAAGCACAAAATCCTCGTCTTCTTATTAAAGACCCTCCTTTTTACATTCCAGAATTTGAGCTTAAAATGGCTTGGTGCCCATTGCTACACCATCATCCTGCACATCGTTGGTTAAGACAACTTATCCTCTTTGTAGCACGCCAAATGATCGAAGAAGAAAATCGTGAGTTTCTTTTAAATAATTCACAATTTTCACAATACTAAAATATTGCTTTGTAACAATATGATTTCCTCTACGGATATGCTTGTTTCATAAGCAAAATTGTTATACTGAGGTAATACCCAATTACCTCTCTTCTTTTTTTATGTTACAACATATTCATAATAAACGATGAACCACAGGTGATGTGTGAGTCTCTTCCAAAATATTATTGTCATTATTCTGCTCATAACTGCGGCAGGTTTTCTCTCGCTCACTGAAATTGCACTTGCTGGCGCACGAAAAGTTAAATTAAAAATTTTGGCTGAATCTGGTGAAATTCGAGCACAAAAAGTTTTAGATTTACAGGAACAATCTGCGGACTTTTTTGCAGCCTCACAAATCGGTTTAAATGCTGTTGCTATCTTAGGCGGTATTTTAGGTGAAGCAGCTTTTCGCCCATTTTTTGTAGAAATGCTTAAACAGTTTTATGTAGGCCCTTGGCTAGAAACGATTGGTTTTGCTTTATCTTTCACTTTGGTAACTTCGCTTTTTATTTTGTTCGCGGATCTAATGCCAAAACGTTTGGCAATGATCGCCCCAGAAAAAATTTCCATTCGCGTTATTGAGCCGATTCAAGTTTTTATCAAGATTTGCAAGCCTTTAGCTTGGGGAATCAATGCAATTGCAAACTTATTGTTCCGGTTATTTAAAGTAAATACCATTCGTGATGACAATATTACGTTTGATGATATTTCTGCGGTTATGGATGCAGGCGCACAGGCAGGCGTTCTGCAAAAGCAGGAGCACCATTTTATTGAAAATGTGTTTGAGCTGGAGGAACGCACAGTTCCGTCCAGTATGACGACACGTGAAAATGTGGTTTATTTCACTTTAAAAGAAAATGAGAACAGTATTCGCCAAAAATTAGCCGAATATCCCTACTCCAAGTTTTTAGTTTGTAATGAACAAATTGACCAAGTCATTGGTTATGTTGATACCAAAGATATTTTGGTGCGTATCTTAAACAATCAATCCCTCCTTCAGCTTAATGAATCAACAATCCGTACTGTTCTTATTATTCCAGACACATTAACACTTTCAGAATTACTAGATCGCTTCCGTTCAACCAAAGAAAAATTTGCGGTCGTTATTAATGAATATGCCTTGGTGGTTGGTGTGATTACACTCAGCGACATCATGATTACTGTGATGGGTGATTGGGTCACACCAATGGAAGAAGATCAACAAATTATTAAGCGTGATAATCACTCATGGCTGATTGATGGTAGCACCCCAATTGAAGATGTGAAACATGTATTGGAAATTGAAGAATTTCCTGAAAATGAAAATTATGAAACGATTGCTGGTTTCATCATGTATCGTTTACGCAAAATTCCACGTCCAGCTGATGCAGTAGAATATGCGGGTTTTAAGTTTGAGGTAGTTGATATTGACCATTATAAAATCGATCAATTACTGGTCACTCAAATTATTCCCAGCTTAGAAAATGAACCGCCTTCAACAACAACTGAATAACTCATAAAAATTAAGCCCTTTGAAGGGCTTAATTTATCTGGTCAAAAACCAAACTAAAATCACCAATATGAAGAAAATCAAAATAAAGATTTGGATTCCACCACGACTGCGTTGGGCTAACTGCTCCTGAATTAGCGCTTGTTCTTGTGGATGTTCTTTTAAATACCGTTCGACCAAGTCTTTGGATTCTTTCAACCCAAGACCTGTTTTCTCACGAGTAATTTTGATTGCATCGATCAACTGACCTGCTCTTAAAGCGTCTAGAGCCTCATGTGGGATCTCTATATTCAAACTCATAAATTTAACATCCTTGTTATTTATAATAATTTATTTGATTTCGTAGAAAATTTAATTTCCACCATATAGTGAAATTAATTGATCTAATGTAGCTTGATAATGAATTGCAATATCTTCTGATAGGATTTTATACGCACTATCGAACTGAACCATTGGCCACCCTTCTTTCCAAAATGGAAAGATGTTATGCAGATCATGAGTCACTATTGAATCTTCACGCACAATTGCTTGAGCAACCTGAGACAGAACTTGAGCTGTTTCAGCTCCATCAATCGCAAGATAATCAATACCTCGCACTTTTAAAATACGAATACGATCTTTTTTATAACGAATTTTTTTAGCTTGTCCAGAATTTAAACCTAATGCAAGTGTTACTGCTTCTACAAATTTATCTTCAAAACTTGTATTCAGTGCAACCAAAGCTTGCTTGTGCGCTTCTTGACGCCCAGCCTTACCCCCATTACGGATGATTTCGTTCGCTTCTGCATCAAGCTTATCTTTTTTCATAGACTGTAAAATGTCTAAAATTTCGATATCACTTAAATATTCAGGAGTTTGCTCAGTCATGGGAGTCCTTAGACAATAATTCAAAGAACTATTGTCTCATAAAAGACCTTTCAAAACAGAATAAAAAAATATCAGCCCGATATATTTATCAGTATTTTAAATTAAATCGAAGAATCAAAAACCTTCAAAGATATAAATTTCGAATTTATAAAATAAAAAAGCCTGCATGAGCAGGCTTTTAGAAGTCAGTCCAAGCTATTAAAGACGAACTAACTCCACGATTTTTTCAGCTGCTTCTTCAACTGTTTCAGCATTAATATCGGTATCTGTACCATCAACAGTTGTCGTGATCACCACTACACCTGTTTCTCGCAATAAAACAATTTGCTCAGTCGTTAAACCAACTTTTGCAATCGCAACCACACCTTGTTGAATCAACAAACTTTCCAAAGCCTGAGCCTGTTCAATCAACTGAGCAGAAACACCAATCACTGCAGGTTTCTGACCTAAACGAGCCGCACGATCTTCCGCAGTCACAGGATTGCTATGCGCTGTCCATTCAACTGCAGCTTCAATCATCCCCGCACCAACAGTAACGTTGCTTAAGCGGTCAATAAAGATCAATGAACCCGTATAACGGCTGTCTTGATATTGGTCAAATACCACTGGAGCATCAAACTCAATTACAAGATCTGCAATTGCATTTAACTCAAGCTCTTCAACTTGAGTATGTTCAAGTGTATTTACGTTGACACGGTAATTGATCGCACTGACTTTTGCAGGAACAGTTTGCGTACCGATTTTAAGGTTATATAGTTTACCTTTCACTAGTGGATGTTCATTCATCCATACAACAGATGCACGAACACTACGCGAAATAAGCGGTTGTTCACCTGCACGAACTAAAACATTACCACGTGAAATATCAATTTCATCATTTAACGTTAAAGTAACCGCTTGACCTGCACTTGCTTGTTCAAGGTTTCCATCAAAAGTGACAATTTCTTTCACCGTTGATTTTTTACCTGATGGCAATGCAACAATCTCATCACCGACATTGATTTCACCCAGCGCAATCGTACCTGCAAAACCACGGAAATCAAGATTTGGACGATTCACATACTGAACGGGGAAACGGAATTCTTTTTTGTTTGAATCACGCTTGATTTCCACTGACTCAAGAATGCTCATCAAGGTTTGACCATTGTACCAAGGCGTGCTTGCTGATGGATTCACCACGTTATCGCCATTCAATGCCGAGATTGGCACGAATACAATATTTTCAGGACGGCGATTTCCTAACTGGCTTAAGAATGCATCATATTCAACTTGAATTTCGTTGAAACGAGATTCAGAGAACTCAACCAAGTCCATTTTATTGATCGCAACAACGATATTTTTAATACCAAGTAAACTTGCAATAAAAGTATGACGGCGAGTTTGCGTTTGCACACCATAACGCGCATCAATCAGGATAATCGCAAGATCAGCCGTTGATGCACCTGTTGCCATGTTACGCGTATATTGCTCATGTCCTGGCGTATCAGCAATGATGAACTTACGCTTTTCTGTAGAGAAATAACGATAGGCTACATCAATCGTAATCCCCTGTTCACGTTCAGCTTGTAAACCATCAACCAGTAAAGCAAGGTCAGGAGCATCTCCTGTTGTACCTACTTTTTTACTATCACGCGTTACTGCTTGTAATTGATCTTCATAGATCAACTTTGAATCATAAAGTAAACGACCAATTAGCGTTGACTTACCATCATCGACGTTACCGCAAGTCAAGAAGCGCAAAAGGTCTTTATTTTCGTGCTGTTTTAAATATGCCAAAATATCTTGGCTAATAAGATCTGATTGATGAGACATTGCTCAAAACTCCACAAAATTTGAAATCTAATTTTGTAATTTCCCTACATCCCTCTTTTAACAGAGGGACTTGCTTAAGGAAATTAGAAATAACCTTCCTGCTTTTTCTTTTCCATTGAGCCAGCTTCATCATGGTCAATCATACGACCCTGACGCTCTGAACTGGTAGCCAAAAGCATTTCTTGGATAATTTCAGGCAATGTATCCGCCTCAGACTCAACTGCACCTGTTAATGGGTAACAACCAAGTGTACGGAAACGTACCGATTTCATTTGAGGAACTTCACCTTCCTTTAAACGCATACGCTCGTCATCGACCATGATTAACGTACCGCTACGCTCCACAACTGGGCGTACAGCCGAGAAGTAAAGAGGAACAAGTTGAATATTTTCTAAGTAAATATATTGCCAAATATCTAACTCAGTCCAGTTAGATAAAGGGAAAACACGAATACTCTCACCTTTGTTCACTTTACCATTGTAAAGATTCCAAAGTTCTGGACGTTGGTTTTTTGGATCCCAACGATGCTTCGTATCACGGAATGAATAAACACGTTCTTTCGCACGTGATTTTTCTTCATCACGACGTGCACCACCAAACGCAGCATCAAACTGATATTTATCTAATGCTTGTTTTAAACCCTGAGTTTTCATGATGTCTGTATATTTTGAACTACCATGATCAAATGGGTTAATGCCTGCATCACGACCTTCTTTGTTCTGATGTACGATCAAATCAAAGCCATGAGTTTTTGCCATGTTGTCACGGAATGTAATCATGTCTTTAAACTTCCAACCTGTATCTACATGCAGGAGTGGAAAAGGAAGCTTAGCAGGATAAAATGCTTTCAAGGCAAGATGTAACATGACTGCTGAATCTTTACCAATTGAATAAAGCATCACTGGATTTTCAAATTCAGCTGCAACTTCACGAATAATATGAATACTTTCTGCCTCAAGTTGCTTGAGGTGAGTTAATCTATTTTCAGTCATGTACATATCCCCCCTTATCAATGTTACCCATAAAATCTATAAGTGGTATTAAACCACCACTTGGAAGACCGTGTGGAGGAACGAGTATCATAACAACTCCAATTTTTCGTGATATCGATATTCTTACTAGTGGACAAATGAGCAATCTAGTAAAGTTTATCCATTATAATAATTTAGAACGGCTTCTTTAGCTTGTTTTTTCATATCAATATGCAAAATTGTGATATGCATAGCTCGAAAAGAGAAGAATAACTGTTAAAAATAACATGAAATTAAATTAAACAAAAAAGAAGCCGAATTCGGCTTCTTATCTATTTAGTTAAGATTAGAAACGGAACATATTTTTTTCTAATGGAATCTCAACGCCAACAGAAATACCACCATCATTACCATTGAGATCAGAGTCACTCACCCAACCATTAATTTTCAATGGAATCGTTGGCTTTAAATAATGTGTCCATGTTAAATCTAAACCTTTTAAGGTGTCTTGTTTTGGGAAAGCCTCATTAATTAACAAGTTAGATTCATTCACTTGGGCATAAAGTACACGTCCACTTAGACGATTCATCACATCAAAACGAATATCGCCACCAACAGAATATGTTTGCCCATCACCACCAATTGCATGTCCTAATGGGAAACCGTGCTGGTAATAGCCGTCTTTATAAATAGTATGGGCATAAGAAATACGTCTTACCTCGCCATTGGTACGCGTGTCAGCCCATTCTGCATATAATTGATATGGCATATCTTTATAAATTGAAGAAAAATCTGCACCACCGAGGTACATATATTTTGCAGGTAATCCACCAGCTTCATCTTCACCAATAAACTGACCATACAAACTGACTGGAACGTTCAATAAAGGTTGTAAAAATAACCGACCATCAAATCCTGCAATCTGATTAGAAGGATCTTCTTTACCAGTACCGCCATTGTCTTTTGTTCCTGTAATGGCATCCCAAAGTGAACTTAAACTTTCAGGTCGACCATCACCTCCCCATTGAATGGCACGTGAAGCACCAATTTCTAATGCTGGAAATGGACGAGCTGTTAAACGTAAACCAATTAATTTAGCATCAGGTACAGCTTTGTAATCATCTAACTGGCCTGCAAAAGCCTGATATTGCCAAGGTCCAATCCATGATAACCATTTTGATTCAAATGCATTTTGATTTGCTCTTTGAACAGTCACCCCATAAACAGGACGACTAGCATCACCACGAATCAAACTTCCATCATGTCCAGGACCCCAATAAATAGGGATTTGGCCAGCAATTAACCATTGATTCCAAAGCTTTCCTGCAATATATGAACCTTCAACATTGGCATCATGACCATTATCAATTAAAGGATCTTTTTCCCCATTAACACGTAGTTTTGCATCCCAGCTTTCCCCACCCGCATTAAATTCAACAGCTGCTTGATATTGTGATTTTTGATTCTCACCAAATGTTTGAGGAATAGTTTTTAAATCAGTAGCCGCATGCAAACCAACTTTTACGGTTTCATTATCGGCTTGAAGTGCACTCTTTACAGAATTGATGACTTTTTGCTGTGTATTATTTGCCACTTTTGCTTGCAACAAAGCTCGTTGAATTTCATCACCACTCAACGGCCAAGTTGAAGTACTGATTTGTATAACACCTTGCTGATTTAACCAATTTAAGTCAGTGCGTAAGTTTGCATCATTCAATACAAGCCCTTGTGCAAAAGTAGCAGCTGAAATAGCCGAAAATAATGCGATATAAAGCGATTTTTTTACAAACATACCTTAACTGGTCTCAAATTTATTCATTAGCACATCATCGTTTTTTTATGCTTTTTTTTCAATCATCAAACCAAACAATTACATTTCTTAACCAACAAATAAAAAGCCACTTTTAAAGTGGCCTTTTATTAATAATAAGTGAGTAATTAATCTTTACGGCGCATGTGTGGGAATAACAATACATCACGAATACTTGGCGCATTAGCAAATAGCATAACCAAACGATCAATACCAATACCTTCACCTGCTGTTGGCGGTAAACCGTATTCTAGTGCTTCAATAAAGTCCGCATCGTAATGCATTGCCTCATCATCACCAGCATCTTTTTCTTCAACCTGTGCTTGGAAACGCTCAGCCTGATCAATTGGATCATTTAACTCAGAGAAACCATTGGCTAACTCACGACCACCAATAAAGAACTCAAAACGATCGGTAATGTGTGGATTATCATCATTACGACGAGCGAGTGGTGAGGTTTCAGCTGGATACTCTGTAATGAATGTTGGTTGACGAAGTTTAGTTTCAACAGTTTCTTCAAACACGATTGTTTGTAATTTGCCTAAACCGAAACCAGGCTTCACTTTTTCTTTCAACACATCTTGAGTAAATTTAGCCAAGAACTCACGATCATTTACATTTTCAGGCGTAAAGTCTGGATTGTGCTCAAGAATGGCGTCAAACATTGATATTTTCTTGAATGGACCTTTGAAGCTATACACCTCATCACCATAAGGCACATCGGTAGAACCTAAAATGTCGACTGCCAATTTCTCAAGCATGTTTTCAGTCAATGCCATCAAGTCTTTATAATCAGCGTAGGCTTGATAAAACTCGATCATGGTAAATTCAGGGTTATGACGTGTTGACACCCCTTCATTACGGAAGTTACGGTTAATTTCAAACACACGCTCAAAACCACCCACTACAAGGCGCTTTAAATAGAGCTCTGGCGCGATACGCAAATAGAGTTCCATATCCAATGCATTATGATGTGTTACGAATGGTTTTGCAGATGCACCACCCGGGATCACATGCATCATTGGTGTTTCAACTTCCATGAAACGTTCATTGGTTAAGAACGCACGAATACCTGCAACCACTTTGGCACGAATTTCAAAAGTCTTACGTGTTTCTTCGTTGACGATCAAATCTAAATAACGCTTGCGATATTTCGCTTCTGTGTCCGTTAAACCGTGGAATTTATCTGGAAGCGGACGAAGTGATTTGGTTAATAATTCAAATCCTTCAAGGTGTACATATAAGTCACCTTTGCCAGAACGTCCGATATAACCTTCAGCGGCAATAATATCGCCAAGATCTAAGCTTTTAATCGTTTCTAAAACGTCTGCTGGCAAACCTTTACGATCTACATAAAGTTGGATACGACCTGTCATATCTTGGATCACAATAAATGACCCACGGTTCAACATGACACGACCCGCGACTTTTACATAAACTTTTTCAGCACCTTCGATTTGTGCTTTATCTTGATCTTTAAATTGTTCCTGTAAGTCACCTGTATAGTGCTCACGTTTAAAGGTATTCGGCCAAGGACTTTTACCGCTTTGTTTAGCAGTCTCTTGGATTTGCTTTAACTTGGCATGACGCTGTGCGATTAAATCGTTTTCGGAAAGTGTTTGTTCAGAAGTCGATTGAGCGTTTTGTTGCGTCATCTCTGCCTCGATTTAAGTAAAATTGAAGTGGCATAGAATAGCAGATCAAAGCCCATTTTCGCACCATTTCAGTCACACAATCGTGAAAAAAGCAAAGATTTATCAACTTCAAAGCGAAAATAATACTTTTATCTTGCAATAAATATGTACTTAAAATGATTTCTATTGCTCAGCGAGTTGTTTAACCAAAGCTAACCCTTTTTCAAAACCTTGATTTATCATTTCAATATATTGGGGTTGAATATCCACTTCTACATAGAGTTGAGTAACGTCATCCAAATCAAATAACATGTACTTTTCTAATGCACCTGCCCAAGATTTTACATCGTCACTTTCAGTATCTTCCTCTCCATCTTGAATCATCCCGATATGTTTAAAAATAATCACATTCGGCTCATCTAAACGTTCGATTGTTGAAATCATGCCCCCCTTATCATCATAGAAATAGGTTTTACCGCCTACTTTCTAGTCTGATCGTATGGTCGAGTTGCAAGAAAAAATTGGGTCCAAGCTTGGTAACTTTCTTTTTGCCATAATATTTCCCACACTTTTTGCTTCGAAGCCTTAATTTCAATACCGTAAGATAAAGTCTGCATTTTAGTTTTCTCCATAATTTTGGTGTTATTTTTGATCTTTTAATTTTAAATGGTTACTTTTCAACCATCTTATATTTATACTTTTACTGTTTTTAAAATGCGATAGAGATATACAGATCCATAAAAAATTAGAGTAATTGCTCAAATAACAAGACTTTCAGAACAAATTGCCATTCCACTTTCTACATAAATGATTAAACTCTTGCATTTGCTTTACTTAAATGGAGTTCTGCGTAAAAATCTAACTCCTGATTAACACAAGTTTGTTGTATTACAGCGATCGTAGCGACATTATGGAATAGTTTTACTGAAAGGCAATTTGAGCATACCTATCAGTTTGGAGAGTCACATGAAAAAATATCAATGTATCGTTTGTGGGTGGATTTACGACGAAGCAGATGGTTGGCCACAAGACGGCATTGCAGCAGGTACCAAATGGGAAGATATCCCTGATGATTGGACTTGCCCAGATTGCGGCGTTTCAAAAGCTGATTTTGAAATGATTGAAATCTAAATAGATCTAAAAGACCGTGATCATGATCATGGTCTTTTTTTTCCTATCGTTTGTTTTTATTGAAAGAAATACTGGAGAATATAATGCATCCTATCGTCATCATCGGATCGGGCATGGCAGGCTATACTGTTGCACGTGAGTTTCGCAAACTCAGCCCAGAACAAGAACTCGTTATGATCTGCGCAGATGATGCGGTAAATTATGCAAAACCAACATTATCTAATGCCTTTGCAGGGAATAAAGCACCTGAACAAATTGCCCTAGGTGATGCAGCTAAAATGGCAACGCAACTGAATATGCGCATTGAAGCTGAAACCTTGGTGAAAGAAATTAATGCTGAACAACATGAAATCACTTTAGAAAAAAATGGTGAAATTTTCACTCAACCTTATTCAAAACTGGTCCTTGCAGTAGGTGCAAACCCAATTCGTTTAGCAATTGCTGGTGATGGTAGTGATGATATTCATGTCGTGAACTCCTTGATCGACTACCGTACGTTCCGTGAAAATTTAGCAAAGCGTAAAGATAAACGCGTTGTGATTCTAGGCGCTGGGTTAATTGGCTGTGAATTTGCCAATGATTTATTACATAGCAACTACGATGTCACCGTAATTGATCTTGCACCACAACCACTTGGTCGCTTGCTACCAAATCACGTTGCTGAAGCATTTAAAACAAACTTAGAACAAGCGGGTATTAAATTCGCATTGTCGACCACTGTTGAAAAAGTAACCAAAATCAATGATGGTGAAGATTACCAAGTGACTTTGGCAACAGGTCAGACTTTAATTGCAGATATCGTTCTTTCAGCGATTGGTTTACAGCCAAATATATCTTTAGCAAAAGCTGCAGATATTCAAACAAGTCGTGGCATCATTACCAATACCCTATTGGAAACCAACCAGCCTGACATCTATGCGGTGGGTGACTGTGCAGAAGTGAATGGAACATTACTGCCATATGTCATGCCAATCATGCAACAAGCACGTGCATTAGCAAAAACACTGAGCGGGCAAAGTACTGCTGTACACTACCCTGCAATGCCTGTTGCGGTAAAAACACCTGCTGCACCATTGACTGTATTACCTGCACCAATTGGTGTGGACGTGAATTGGGAAACTGAAGAGTTTGAAGATGGTATGCTTGCTAGAGCAGCAGATGATGAAGGTACATTGAGAGGTTTTGTGCTTTTAGGTGCGACTGCAAGCAAACAACGTTTAACTTTAACCAAACTTGTTCCAGACTTGATTCCAGCACAAGTTTAAGGTTTAAATTAGAGTCTGTTAAGAAAGAAATTTCTAGCAGACTCTAATTCTATAAAAAGAATTCAATTCGGAATGAATGCCATGAACAGTGCTTTACAATTTAATGTGTCACCTTATGCTCCATTTATGCAAGAAACCAAAGTCACTTTAGGTAATGGTATTGAACTGCATGTTGAAATGGGCGGCAATCCAGAACACCCAACAATTCTGTTGATTATGGGTTTAGGTGCTCAAATGCTGTTTTGGCCTGACTTCTTTTGTAAATCATTGATTGATCAAGGCTTCCGCGTTATCCGTTTCGATAATCGTGATATTGGTTTATCTTCAAAAATTCGTGAAAAAAGAAAACGCCTCAATACCATGAAACTCATGAGTCGCTTCATCATTGGGCTTGGTAACGAAGGTGCACCTTACACTTTATATGATATGGCTGATGATGTTTCGATGTTAATCGACCAATTGGGGCTTGAAAAAACATATCTCATAGGCGCTTCAATGGGTGGCATGATCTCTCAAATCGTAGCAGCGAAATATCCAGAAAAAGTTGAGAAAGTAGGATTATTATTTACCAGTAATAATCAACCCTTCCTGCCACCGCCGTTTCCAAAACAACTTTTCAGTTTATTAGGCAAACCTGAAGCACATGACGAAGATGCGATTGTGAATCATAGTTTGAAAGTATTTCATATTATTGGATCACCAGGTTATGTGAATCAAGTTGAAGCAATTCAAACCATTCGTAAACTATATCGCCGTAGTTTTTACCCAGCGGGTGTACTTCAACAGTTTTTAGCAATATTATGTACAGGTTCTTTGTTAGCATTGAACAAAAATATTACTCAACCGACTTTGGTTGTACATGGTTCAAAAGATCGTTTATTACCACCAAGTCACGGGAAAGCTGTTGCAAAGGCGATTTCTGGTGCTAAATTTGAATTAATTCAAGGAATGGGGCATGATATTCCTGCTCACTTCATTCCACAACTTAGCGGTTTGTTTGCTCATCACTTTAGATCATCACACTAGGACTCTATGGCTGCATTACCCTCATTAAGACAGCTATCGTATTTAGTTACGTTGTCAGAAACTTTACATTTTACTGAAGCTGCGCGCCGTTCATTTGTCACTCAATCTACTTTGTCGGGTGGTATCATGGAACTAGAGCGCCTCTTAGGTGGCGTCCTAGTTGAGCGTGATCGTCAAAACGTTCGTTTAACCCCATTAGGCGAACAAGTCGTTGCACGTGCACGAGTATTACTTGCCGATGCACAAGATTTAATGCGCCTAAGTAGAGAAATGAGTGAACCATTAACAGGTGATCTACATCTCGGTATTATTCCTACGATTGCACCATTTATTTTGACTCAACTACTTGATGAAGTGCATCGACAACTGCCAAAGATTCAGCTTCATTTACATGAAGCTCAAAGTGAGAAAATCGTAGAAAAGCTAGAACACGGCAATTTAGATATGATTGTTCTGGCGCTTCCTTTTGACACTCGTGGATTAAAAGTTGCAGAAATTGCAAAAGAAAATTTATTTGTTGTCTACAATAAAAATGACAACAATGCTGAGAATGCAAACTCACTAGATGATTTGGACTTATCGCGTCTCATGCTACTCGAAGAAGGTCATTGTTTACGAGATCACACCTTAAGTGCCTGCCCTGTGGGTGAGCGCAAAAATGATCATCGTTTAAAGGCAAGCTCTCTTCCAACTTTAGTGGAAATGGTGTCGTCAAATCTTGGCTTTACACTGCTACCCGAAATTGCCTTGAAAAACAGCATGATTCATTTCAATGAAGAAATTGCAGTAAAATCAATTGAAGATGCCCCGAACCGCACATTGGCATTGGTGACACGAAAAAGCACACCATTGCAAAGTGAATTTGATGTGATCTTTCAAATTCTGCAAAAAATCACTGCACATTTAGAGTAATCGGAAGCCTGTAATGAAACTCATCCATCATTACAGGCTTTTAAACAAATAAAAATAGCATCACTATTAAATGTCTAGTAAATTGACTTGTTCAACTTCCACATCACTCATACGCTGCCCTAGATCAAGCAATTGATCAAAATATGCTTCTACAACCTTGGCCTGATCAGCAGTACTCTCTACTTTATACATACTTTGGCGAAATTCATTACTCGAACGCAAGCCTTTGGTGTACCAAGCAATATGCTTGCGCGCAATACGACAACCAGAATATTCGCCATAGAATTGATATAATTCTGATAAATGCCCTAATAGCACAGCTTTGACTTCAGCAATATCAGGCGCTGCCAAGTGTTTACCTGTTTTTAAGTAATGTGCTATTTCCCGAAATATCCATGGTCGACCTTGTGCAGCACGTCCAATCATAATCGCGTCTGCGCCAGTATAGTCTAGGACATATTTAGCTTTCTCAGGACTATCAATATCACCATTGGCAATCAATGGAATATCAATCAGTTCTTTTACCTGCTTAATCAGCTCATAACGTGCTGTATTTAAATACATATCTTCACGCGTACGACCATGTAAGGCTAAAGCTGAAATTCCTGATTCTTCAGCACGTTTTGCCACACGCAAAATATTTTCATGACCATTTAAAAATCCTAGTCGGGTTTTTAAAGTCACTGGCACATCCACGGCCGCAACCACCGCATCTAGAATTCGGGCTACTAAATCTTCATCTTGTAATAATGCTGAACCTGCCAACTTGTTACAAACCTTTTTGGCTGGACAACCCATATTGATATCAACGATTTGTGCACCGTTAGCGACTTGGTAACGAGCAGCTTCCGCAAGTTGCTCTGGGTCAGAACCCGCAATTTGTGCTGAAATTGGCGCAAGTTCGCCATCAAAATTTGCCCGATATAAACTTTTCTTACTCATACGTAAGGTTTTATCAGCCGTCATCATTTCACTTACGGCATGACCTGCACCAAAATATTTACATAGTGTCCGAAAGGGTCTATCTGTTACGCCTGCCATAGGTGCAACAATCAAATTATTTGACAGTTGATATGAACCGATATACATATATATTCTTACAAATTCTGAGCAACATAGTATACTTCATTCGCCCATTTGACTCATCTTTTTATGTGGTGTTGTTCTGATTATGAATAAATCTTTCCCTACTCGTCCTTTATTAAAAATTATGGGCATCCTCACTGCATGTCTCAGCTTAACAGCTTGTGGAGATAAAGCATGGTGGTCTAATGGTAAAGAACCAGAAATGGAAGCAGAACAAATTAAGAAAGTCATTCCAGCGCGTGTGAATGACCGACAGTCCTGGGCACAGGATATTTTTGACATTATGCAGGAACTCAGCATTCCAAAAACCAAGCAGAACGTATGTAGTGTGGTTGCTGTGGTAGATCAAGAATCCAACTTTGTTGCTGATCCAGCCGTCCCAGGACTTGGAGAAAAAGCAGTACAAGAAATTAATACTCGACTCAAAGAAAAATTTGAAGCAAAGTTGGGTGAAACCATCGGCGGAACAATTGCAGGCTATTTTGAGGACGTACTCAAAAATCAACCGTCTCCAGAAAATAATTACATGAGTCAAATGCGTAAAGTTAAAACGGAGCGCGAGCTGGATTTGCTCTACCGTGAGATTTTCGACTACATGTCAAAACATTATCATGTCAGTGCATTAACGGGTGCAGCGAAACTCGTTGGACAAGATATCGGGGAAAAAATGAATCCGATTACGACATTGGGTTCAATGCAGGTCCATATTAATTACGCCAAAGAACATAAACGCCAAAGTGGTAGTATTGCCGAATTGCGTAATGATCTATATACCCAATATGGAGGTTTATACTATGGTATTCATCGATTAATGGAATATCCTGCTGATTATGACAAAGCAATCTATCGCTTTGCAGACTACAATTCTGGTGTTTACTCAAGTCGAAATGCAGCGTTTCAAAGCATGTTAAATGCACTCACCAAGACTGAAATCAGTCTCGATGGTGATCTATTACTTTACAATAAAGATGGCGATGTGAAATCAAACCAAAGCCAAAGTGAAAAAGAGCTCATCGCTGTTTTTGCTCAAAATAATATTTTAGTGACACCACGCCAAATTCGTGATGATTTGAAAAAAGAGAAAGAGAAAAAATTTGAAGATACTCAAACTTATTTAGCTGTACAAAAGCTATATCAAAATAAAACCAAAAAAGAACCAATTTATGCAACCATGCCACAAGTCGTTATTTCAGGACCAAAACTGAGTCGTGATTACAATACAAACTGGTTTGCAAGCCGTGTAAATGGACGATATGAGACATGCATGCAAAGAGCCAAACGCATAAAACTATAAATCTTGCTTTATTTGACTTTGATGGCACGCTCTATCCTAAAGATAGTTTTACGGGGTTTATTTTCTTTACCCTATCAAAGCGTCACATTGTAAAAAAAGGCTTAACCATACTCCCTTGGATTCAAGCCTATTATTTACGCTTATATCCTGCACATGCGATGAGACCTCGACTATTTCAAACGATGTTTGAAGGTATCTCCGCCACATTTGTAGAAAATTTGGTTGATGAGTATGCGCAAAAATTATTAAAACAATTAGATCCAGCTTTACTAAAGCAGCTTTATCTCCATCAACAGCGTGGTGATCATATTGTTCTTGTTTCTGCGTCAGTCGATTTATATTTAGCACCAATCTGTGAATTGCTTAATATTGAGTTGATTTGTACTCAAACAGAAATTAAGAATGGTACTTTAACAGGTCGTTATCGCTCTCAAGATTGTAGCCGTGAACAGAAAAAATTACGGATTTTGCAACAATACAATTTAGAAGACTACCAATATATCTATGCTTATGGAAATAGCGAAGAAGATCTAGATATGTTGTCATTGGCTGACCACCCGTACATGATGGGAGAAAATAAATCACTTCCAGAATTAAAATTTGAGGCACTAAGAGTTAGTCCCAATATAGAACGAACGTAAAAAAGCTCGCCTAAGCGAGCTGTTTTTATATTTGTATTTAGTAAATTGCCATGTGGTCTCGATGAATCATTTCTAAAGAACGAGCCTCACCTAAAACTTGGTAGACTTTCTCAGAAGGTAAACCCTTCACCATTTCTGCTGAACGAGAACTAAAATTCACACGACCAACAGCAATACGAGCACCATTCTTATCAACACATTCAACCACATCACCGCGATCAAAATGACCTTCAATCGCTTTCACACCAACAGGCAATAAACTACGATGCTTCAGTTTAATCGCTTCAACAGCACCATCATCTATCACTAAACGACCTGCGGTTTGCAAATGAGCTGCAAGCCATTGTTGATGAGCGGTCACACGGTCATTATCTGTGGTAAATAATGTTCCCAACATTTCACCAGCCATCAGGCGAGCAAGCACATTTTCACTTTCACCACTAGCAATTAAAGTAGGACAACCAGATTTCGCTGCAAGACGTGCTGCACGAACTTTAGTCACCATACCGCCACGCCCAAGTACACCGCCACCGCCTGCCATTTCAAACAGGCTGTCATCCAGCGCCCGAACCGCAGAAAACAGTTTAGCATTTGGGTTGCTTCGAGGGTCAGAGTCGAACATGCCCTGCTGATCTGTCAAAATAATCAACAGCTCAGCCTGAACCTGCCCCGCCACCATTGCGGCTAAAGTATCGTTATCACCAAAACGAATCTCATCGGTAGATACGGTATCATTTTCATTAATGACAGGAATCACACGCCAATCGATCAAGTTCTGCAAAGCATCACAAGAGTTGAGGTAACGACGACGATCAGCAAGATCATCATGCGTGAGTAAGACTTGTGCTGTTTGAATCCCATGTTGATCCAATACGCTTGACCACGTATGGATTAAACCCATTTGGCCAATAGCAGCACAAGCTTGCAAACTGGGTAAATCAGTGGGTCGACTCGCAAGTTTCATGCGCACCATCCCTTCCGCAACCGCACCTGAAGACACTAAAATAATTTCGTGCCCAGCATTGTGTAGATCCGCAATTTGTTTCGCCCAATGCGAAATTGCATTTAAATCTAGACCTTGCCCATTTGCAGTGAGTAAAGATGATCCGATTTTAACAACGATTCGTTTACACGCATTGAGCTGACGTTGCCCATCGACCACTTCTATCATTTTTTCCTCGGTTCACTAATCACGAACGTAAATGCTTTCTACGCCGCCTTCATCCTCATCGTCATCAAAATCATCTTCATCGTATTCTAAGCCAGCTTCACGCTGAGCCTTACGCATAGCACGATAAGCTTCTTTTGCTGCGATGGTTTGTTCACGTGTCTCAGCCTCAAGCTGCTCACGGAATGCTTTCATTTCTGCTGCATACTCAGGATCTTCAACTTCACGCTCACGCTGTTGCTCGATCTGATCCATTAAGTAATAAACAACTTCTTTCGTCCCTTCCGACATCAAACCAGAAGTTTTAAATACAGGACCTTTCCATTGCAATTCATCAAGAATATGCTGACACCACTCTTCTCTTGATTCTTCAGGAAGTTGGTCAAGTTTGTTCAAGACAAGAACCACAGGGAGCTTTGCCAAAGTTGGTGAGAATTTCACTAACTCACCCAAAATTGCTTTGGCGTTATGCGCTGGATCTGAACCATCAATCGGTTGAACATCAACAATATGCAACAGGATACGAGTACGTGCCAAATGCTTAAGGAAACGAATCCCAAGACCCGCACCTTCTGCTGCACCTTCAATCAGACCTGGAATATCTGCCATCACAAATGAACGGTGACGATCTGCATCAACCACCCCAAGATTAGGAATCATTGTGGTAAATGGATAATCCGCAACTTTTGGTTTTGCCGCACTGACTGCACGAATAAACGTTGATTTACCTGCATTTGGCATACCCAACAAGCCAACATCTGCAAGTACTTTCAACTCTAAACGTACTTCTCGGTATTCACCTTTGATACCATGAGTGCATTTACGTGGAGAACGATTCGTTGAAGACTTAAAGTGTGTGTTACCTAAACCACCATCACCACCATTGGCTACTTTGACACGTTGACCATCAGCAACCAAATCACCAATAATATCACCAGACTCAATATCAACGATGGTTGTACCTACAGGTACTCTTAAAACAACATCTTCACCACCGCGACCTGAACAGTTTGCACCACGACCATTTTTACCACGTTCAGCACGGAATCGACGCGTATAACGATAATCTACGAGCGTACCTGTGTCATCATCGGCTTGGATATAAACACTTCCACCACGTCCCCCGTCTCCACCATCTGGACCACCAAAAGGGATAAATTTTTCACGGCGAAAACTGGCTACGCCATTGCCACCGTCGCCAGCCTCTACGGTTATGACTGCTTCATCAACAAAGCGCATGTGCCAATCCTCTAAATTCTTAAAAGCTGACTATTTTGCCACATTTTAATAAATTTCTCGAATAGATTTACTCAGCTCTGCATGAATTTTATTAAGCAATCAATCAACTTCTTTAAAAAACTCAAATAAATCTGCTTTTTAATTATTTTTCACATAATTTCGGCTTTGTTGCACAAACCTATCTGTACAGGCTTTTTCATCGATATAATTTTCAAATGAAGAAGCCTACACACAAAATCTACCGCACAACCAATTGGCCTGCGTCTACTGATAGACTCTACAGGCATGAAGTTTCTAGCTAAGGGCGAATGGAAACGCAAGAAACATGGACCTGAATATCGTCGTCAATGGCGTAAACTGCATATGGGCATAGACGCTAAAATCCTACAAATACGAGCAGTCCAGCTTACAACCAATAATGTCAGTGATTCACAGGTGCCTAGTGATTTACTTAATCAGATTCCACAAGATGAGCAGATTGACTCTGTTTATACCAATGCAGCTTATGATACCAAGCAATGCCGTGAGGTCATTGCAGATCGGCAAGCGCATGTGGTGATTCCACCTAGAAAAACGGTAAATTAAAATACAATATTTTAGATATACCTAAGTATAAAAAAAGGAGCTTTAAATCAGCTCCTTTTTTTATACTTTCACAAATTATGCATTTGTTTCAGCTGGAATTTTTGTATAGCTTACGCCACACATTTGTTCAGCGATACGCAATACTTGGCAGCTATAACCCACTTCGTTATCGTACCAAACATACGCTGTTAAACGTGTACCAGAAGTGATTGTTGCTTGCGCATCAAACACACCTGCAGTACGTGAACCAATAAAGTCACTTGATACAACTTCAGTCGAGTTTGTATAACCAATTTGACCTTGTAGGCTAGAATTAATCGAGATTTGACGAATGTATTCGTTCACTTCTTCACGATCAACTTCTTTCTCTAAGTTTAAGTTCAAGATCGCAAGTGAAACGTTTGGTGTAGGAACACGTACAGAGTTACCTGTTAACTTGCCTTTAAGACCTGGTAATGCTTTCGCAACCGCTTTCGCAGCACCTGTTTCAGTGATCACCATGTTTAATGTCGCAGCACGACCACGACGGTCAGCCTTGTGGTAGTTATCAATTAAGTTTTGATCGTTTGTGAATGAGTGAACTGTTTCAACATGACCATTTAATACTTTGTATTTGTCATCTAAAACTTTTAATACAGGTGTAATTGCGTTCGTAGTACAGCTTGCAGCAGAGATGATTTTGTCTTCATCTAAGATATCTGTATTGTTTACGCCGTATACAACGTTCTTCATCTCACCTTTACTTGGTGCAGTCAAGACTACACGTGCAATACCTGCACATTTCAAGTGTTGGCTTAGACCTTCAGCATCACGCCATTTACCTGTATTGTCGATCAAAAGCGCATTTTCAATACCATAAGCGGTGTAATCCACTTCGCTTGGGCTTGAAGCATAGATCACTTTAATGAATTGACCGTTTGCAATGATTGCTTCGTTTTCTTCATCAACAGAAATTGTACCGTCAAAAGTACCGTGAATAGAGTCACGACGTAATAATGAAGCACGTTTTGCTAAGTCACCATCAGATGATTTACGAACAACGATTGCTTTAAGGCTTAAACCACGACCTAAACCAGATTGGCTGATGATTAAACGCGCTAAGATACGACCGATACGACCAAAACCGTAAAGAACGACATCTTTAGGTTGTTCAGATTTTGCTTTACCTTGAATCGAAGCAACGGCATTTGCAACAAATGCATCTACATCGCCACCTTGATTTTTATATTCAACAGCAAGTTTACCGATGTCTACTTCAGCAGAACCAATGTTTTCAATTTTCATTAACGCTTCCAAAATTGGGAAGGTATGAACAACTGAAAGTTCTACATCAAGCATACGTGTACGGCGATGTGATTTTAAAATTTGAATCACTGAACGGTTTATTAAAGAACGACCGTAAACAGAAACAACAATATTTTTCTCACGGTATAATTGACCAATCAAAGCAATCATGCGTTCCGCGATTTCTTCACGGTTTTTCCAACGGCCTTGATGTTCTGCGTGTAGGGCAACGATAGTGTCTTTGCTCACAGTTACGTCCTCAAATTTAATATCTATACTGGGCGTGAATTTTTAAAACGCCATAATTGTAATGGAATTATCATCAAGATTGAATCAAAAGCTGTTAATTGAGCTAAGATTTTGTCCTAATTCACTATAAATTCATAAAATACCTATAATTATTTTTGTGAATTTTGCCAAAAAGTGACTTTAATCATTCGATTAGCTGAAACTTCTCCCTCGCATTCAGTGATTTTACTCATAATATATTTAACATCTATCAAGGAAAAATATAAATCTCATGCTCAGTTCAATACTGATCAAGCAATCCCCAACAAAAACACAAGATATTGAAATAAAAAAATTAAAGTTTTAATCTCAATTTATTTAGTATTCAAAATACATCAGGATAAATGAATTTTAAAATTTGGTGTGATCGAGCTTATATTCACAAATATCGTTTACATTCCAATCTCTTGGATTGGCGAACCCTTTTTCAACTGCAATAGCGAAGTTGATTGTATTCCTAAAGAATATAGACGCATTTTAATGTTCCTCACTATCAACCTAACTGATTACATATATGCAAAACTTAAAGTATCTCATTAAAATTGGATTTTTATATCCCTTGTTATTCATCATCCTCTAAACGTTGCGAGTACTGTTTTAAATTCAATTCCAAATGCTGCTTGCGAAGCCTTTGCTGATAAAGATGTAACGCCCCTTCAATTACCAACACTAATACAGCCAACCAAATTGGAATATAAGTTAACCATTCACCTGAGCTGATTTTTTCACCAAGCACCAACGATGCCAATGCCAATAAAACAGGCTCCAAATACCCCAGTAAACCAAAAATAATCAACGGTAAATAGCGACTTGCTAAAATATAACTTCCTAGGCCAATCGCACTCAACAAACCTAAACCTAGAACGACAACTCCCAAACTAGGATGCTCTAAAAACTTTAAATATGGAGTTTCACCTGTCTGAGTAAAGAAAATCGCAATTGGCAGGATCAAGAATAAATCCCACCAAAAACCACCTAAGTTGTCCGTTTGAATTTTTTTACGAAGAATAAAGTAAGCTGCATAACCTAAAGCAACAAAAGCAGTTTCCCAAGCTATTGTACCTAAGCGCCAAATCTCATGCCCAACACCAAATACTGCTAGAAATACTGCGAGATACTGTAACTTAGACAATTTCTCGCCATATAAAAAGCTTCCAGCAAGCACAAGAACCAAAGGCAACAAGAAATACCCCAAAGAAACTTGTAACCCACGACCATGCATAGGTCCCCATAAAAACAACCATAATTGTGCTGAGGTCAGTACGGAAGTGATCATTAGAAACACTAATAAACTAGGCTTTGCTATGATTCGATTAAATATGGTTTTGATATGCGTCAAGTCACCACTAAACCACATAAATAAAGTCAAAAATGGAATTGTGGCAATAATTCGCCACCCAAAAGTTTGTTCACTATCTAATGCACCCAGTAATTGAGTGTAAAAATACAAAACCCCAAAGGTGACAGAAGCCAAAACTGAATAAGCGATGCCTTTTAACATTTTGACCTCAGAAGCATTTGGGACGTATTTTAAAAACTTGAATTATCCACTATATAAAAATAAAAAAACCATGCAAGCATGGTTTTAACTAAGTATAACCGATTTAGCGATGTTCAGGGTAAATCACATCATGATTATCATAGCCTAATGATTTGGCATAATTTAGATATTCATGAATAATTTCTTTTTTCGGCTGAGGTGTACGTGACAACACCCATAGATATTTACGGCGTGGTTCACCCACAAGCACGGTTTGATAATCTTCATCAAGCTTTAAAACCCAGTAATCTCCGCGTGCAACAGGAATCCAACGCACAGCTTCTGGTAAAAAGCTCACTCTTAATTTGGTGTTAAAAGGCGCATTCGCAACAAACGCCTCACCCAAACTGCGTTGTAAAGCACCCTCACCATCATAACATTTGTTATCAACAACAATATTGCCATTTTCGTTTAACGTATAAGTTGCTGTCACGTTATAAGCGCATTTACGTTCAAAGAACATTGGCTTACGAGCAACCTCATACCAAACACCTAAATATTTATCCAGTTCTACTTTATCAACTGTAGGTAAAGACTTTGATTGTGCATAAGCAATCGTTCCTACAGCCAGTCCAGTTAAGACCACTCCACCAATTGCAATTTTTGTTAAACGCCAACTTGCTTTAGGGAAATTCTTAATCAGCGGCATGGGAAATCCTCAAAACAGAAATTTATTATCAATAGTCATATATTTAGCTTTTCAACATAGCCTATTTTATAAACAAAGATTGTTGCGATATGTATCCCTCTTGAGGATTTCTCTACTAGATTACGATTGCAACATATGGGCTTTGAGACGAACAATCTCATCTCGCAATCTAGCTGCTTGCTCAAACTGAAGCTCTTTTGAAGCTTTTAACATCTCTTTTTCAAGCTTGGTAATATGCTTGGCAAACAGTTTTGGATCCGATAAAAGATGCTGTTCGTCGGCACTGATACTCTGCGCTTGCTCTAACACTTTTTCATCAATTTCATCATCACTGAGTACTTCACCCGTATCTATTTCTTTAATTGCTTGACGCACCGCACTACGTGGGGTAATACCATGTAATTCATTAAATTCAATTTGTTTGTTACGACGACGATCTGTTTCATCCATCGCTTTACGCATCGAATCAGTAATACGATCTGCATATAAAATCGCTTTACCTTTCACATTACGTGCTGCACGACCAATGGTTTGAATCAAAGAACGTTCTGAACGTAAGAAACCTTCTTTATCTGCATCTAAGATTGCAACCAAAGATACTTCTGGCATATCCAGACCTTCCCGCAGCAGGTTAATCCCAACCAGAACATCATGTACACCTGTACGCAACTCATGGATGATCTTCACACGTTCAACAGTATCAATATCCGAGTGCAGATACGCGACTTTAACGCCATATTCTTTCAGGTATGAGGTTAAATCTTCCGCCATACGTTTAGTCAAGGTTGTCACAAGGACACGTTCATTTAATTGTTTACGAATATTGATTTCAGAAAGTACATCATCGACTTGAGTTAATACTGGACGTACTTCAATTTCAGGATCAATCAAGCCTGTTGGACGAACGACCTGCTCAACAATTTGCTCTGACTTTTCCAATTCATAATGTGCAGGCGTTGCACTCACAAAAACCGTGGTCGGAACAATTCGCTCCCACTCTTCAAATTTCATTGGACGGTTATCCAAAGCACTGGGTAAGCGGAAACCATAATTCACCAAGTTTTCTTTACGTGAACGGTCACCTTTATACATCGCACCAATTTGAGGAATTGTCACATGCGATTCATCAATAATCAGCAAGGCATCTTCAGGGATATAATCAAATAAAGTCGGCGGCGCTTCGCCTGCTGTGCGGCCTGAAAGATGGCGAGAGTAGTTTTCAATCCCATTGGTATAACCCAACTGCTGCATCATCTCTAAATCATAGCGAGTACGCTGTTCGATACGTTGCGCTTCCAGTAATTTGTCATGATCCTTGAAAAATTTAAGCTGATCCTTCAATTCATCTTTAATGGTATCAATCGCACGAGTTAAATAATCTTTTGGCGTAACATAATGACTTTTAGGATAAATCGTCACTCGTGGCACTTTACGCACCAATTTTCCTGTCAATGGGTCAAACCAGCGAATCGAATCAACCTCATCATCAAATAACTCCACTCGAATCGCATCTTTATCCGACTCGGCAGGGAAAATATCAATGATTTCGCCACGGATACGATAAGTACCACGTAAGAACTCCAATTCATTACGGGTATATTGCATTTCAACTAAACGGCGAATAATGTCATCACGGCTGACACGATCACCTTGCACAATATGCAATAACATTTGCATATATGCGTTTGGATCACCCAAACCATAAATCGCTGAAACTGAAGCGACAATAATGGCATCACGACGCTCTAATAAAGCACGCGTTGCAGAAAGACGCATTTGGTCAATGTGGTCGTTGATTGCTGAGTCTTTTTCGATAAAGGTATCGGATGATGGCACATAGGCTTCTGGTTGATAGTAATCGTAATAACTGACGAAATACTCAACCGCATTATTCGGGAAAAAAGCTTTGAACTCACCATAAAGCTGTGCAGCAAGCGTTTTGTTGTGCGCCATGACAATCGTTGGACGCTGTGTTTGTGCAATCACATTCGCCATCGTATAGGTTTTACCAGAACCCGTCACTCCAAGTAGTAACTGATTACGAAGACCATGCTCAATGCCGTTAACTAACTTCTCAATCGCTTGTGGTTGATCACCAGCAGGTTGATAATTGGTGACTAACTCAAAAGGTTGGTTTTCGCTCACAAGAATACCCTTTTCAATCGATGCCTCATTGATGGAGGCAATTGACTCAATTTACAATCACTTTTATGTATTTCACTATAAAATATTATGCCAATCGTAAATGCATACAAATTATTTACCAATGAATAAAAAAATATGAGTAAGCTAGAGTTTTTACTCAATTATTTTGATATTTTTGATTAAGTGTGTTGAATTCATATATAAAAGCACATTAATCTACACCTTTCAAAAATATCAAGAATTTAGAAAAATTGCTGTGAATTCACTCAATGTGCAATATTTTATATTAATTGTCCCCAGTTGCCTGTTTTTTATTGGTTTGGCATTTACTTGCTGCCGTCTTTTTTTTAAGGCTGATATTTTTCTATTATGGATTGGATTGGCATATACCATTCCCTCTATTGCATTGTTTGCTCAATGTTTAATGTCAAATCCTCAACTTACCTTAGCTGCACCATTTACATCCGTTTTATATTTATTAGGCAGTTGGATTGGCGCCTATGCAATTAGTTTAAAACTAAACAGCACTTTTCAGCATAGAATTGCTTTTTTAATTTTTTTGTCTGCCCTGCTCGCACTGACTTATTATTCCTATATAGCGCCACAAATATGGCTGCGCCTAGTGATTCTCAATATTGCTTTAGGAAGTATTGGCGTATTGGTTTTTCCTGATTTATTCCGTCAACTCTCTAACAGCCGCTCTTTCGATCGCTGGGTGTTCATTTTCTATTTGATTAATGTTCTCTACTCATTCGTTAGAGCCACAATAAATTTCTTTTTTTTAGATAATATTGATCACAATCACATTGCATTAACCTCATCTAATTGGTGGTTATTAGGGATGTCTATCAATATTATTTTAAATATCCTATTTGCCATTGTATTAAGTGGCTGTGCAATTAAAGATGTCGTTTATCACCTCAATAACGATCGCTTACATGATCCTTTGACCCATCTGCTCAATCGTCGTGGTTTTTTTGAAAAAACTGCATCCTTGTCATTTACCTCACAATCATACTTTCTCGTGAGTCTAGATCTGGATCATTTTAAAAGCATTAATGATACTTGGGGACATTATATTGGCGACCAGATTTTATATGGTGTTAGCCAAATGATGCTGAAAGATAAACAAGCCGAAGATCTTATCGCTCGTTTTGGTGGTGAAGAGTTTATTTGTTTATTCATCGCAGAGGACGCTGCTGCCGCCCTGATGCGAATCGAACATTATAAGACATTGCTAGAACAGACAACTTTTACCAATTATCAAATTAAAATGACAGCAAGTTATGGTCTAACCCATATTCATAATGTGCATGATATTGAATACGCATTACAACGTGCAGATGATTTACTCTATCAAGCAAAAACCAATGGTCGAAATCAGATCTCTTTTGATTTAATGCTCTAATTTACAAACTCATAGCTAAAACTTGTTTCAATGTTCTCTATCCTTTTAAGTTACATCTGCAATAAAATCGCTTGCACCATCAAGAAGAATAAAAGCAGCATCTAGAAATAACGATAAGAAAAAATCTAAAGCACTATTGACCCCTTATTCAATCAGCTGCAACATGAGATCAATATACATTTGAATGATAAAAAATATGTCTTATCAATATCACGATGAAACTATTGTCACCGAACTGCCCGAAGATACTGTTTTTGTATTTGGCAGTAACTTAGCTGGCATACACGACAGTGGGGCTGCACGGGTTGCAGCCCAACATTTTGCCGCAGTCAAAGGTGTGGGACGTGGCTGGGCTGGACAGACTTTTGCGATTCCAACGTTAAACGAACATTTACAGCAAATGCCACTGTCACAAATTGAGCATTATGTAGATGATTTTAAAATCTATGCCAAAAACCATCCAAAGATGAAATACTTTTTAACGGCACTCGGTTGTGGCATTGCGGGTTATAAAGTTTCTGAAATTGCCCCTTTATTCAAAGGAATTCATTCGAATGTGATTTTTCCAGAATCCTTTCGACCTTACATCGAGGACGATGCTGTTTCGCAATTTCCAGATCTGACTGCCAAAATGGTGCATAGCTTTATCTGTGATGAAGTCATTTTTTATTTTAATCATGGGTATGAATCTTTTGAAGAAGCTTTAGAACAAACAAAACTAAGCCCTTCAGAAAAAGCCATCGCGTTAATTGTACTTAATGAAGAACTTTATCCGCGTGATCGTTATGGAAGAGGCCGTGAATATGAAATTAACGATATATTGGCCAAATTGAATGGCAAAATATTTGATTTTCATGATAATTCTGAAGGTCCAATGATCTTTGTTAGTGCAATTATTGCATTGATGGAGCTCTATGATTTCGATGAGCAAGACTTTATTGCTTTATGGCAGGGCAAAAGCATTATTAAGCATCCTGTTCATCGCACCTTAAAAAAACATTAACTCACTCGATGATGAATCAGGTTTTATCTTTCAAGCATAAAACTTGATTCTTCACATAATTACAATTTGATTACAACATCTAAAATCCACAAAAAATAAATTATAAGATAATGATATTTAATAAAAAATAAATAAAAAATCATCACAAAATTCGCAAACACTAAAATCCAAACAAGTGTATAAAATCAAATCAATATCAATGACTTACATAAAAGTAAAAATAATGGCATGTTTTTTGCTTTTTATCTATTGATATTTATTACTGACGGGGAATTACATGAGAAAAGTATTTTTTAATAAGGCATTCATCATATCTTATATGGCGAGCCTTCTTTTATTCGTCACTGGCTGCCAGCCATCCCCTGATAGTAACGCAGCTGAATCAACCACAGAAAAAACGGCGCTAAAAATTGGTTTTGTTAAACTAACAGATATGGCACCTTTAGCCGTTGCTGTTGAGAAAGGTTTTTTTAAAGACGAAGGGCTATCAGTCCAACTCGAAGTACAACCCAACTGGAAGCTGTTATATACACGTGTACAAAAAGGTGAATTAGACGGTGCGCAAATGCTTGCCGCAATGCCACTTGCGTCCATAACGGAAAAACCAAGTGGTACAGAAATTATCACGCCATTTACCATGTCTTACAATGGTGCAGGGATCACCGTTTCAAATGAGATATGGTCGGAAATGAAAAATAACATTCCACTAGAAGACGGTAAACCGCAGCATCCGATTAGTGCATCAGCACTTAAACCGATTGTGGATCAATACAAACAAAAGCATAAGCCTTTTAATTTAGGCATAACTTTTCCAACAGGCACACATAATTATATGTTGCGCTATTGGTTAGCTGCTGGTGGTATCAACCCAGGTATGTATGATCCAAATAAAAATGATTTGAGTGGCAATATCGGTGCCGACGTAACCCTTTCCGTTGTACCTCCACCAGAAATGATGGCAAAAATGGTAACAGGAACAACCTTAGGATACTCAGTCGGTGAACCTTGGAATCAAAAAGCAGTGAAAAAAGGCTTTGGTGTTCCCGTCATTACATCTGATGTGTTATGGGATAATGGTGCTGATAAAGTATTTGGAATTACCACATCGTTTGCAGAACAAAATCCAAATACCACAGTAAAAGTTGTAAAAGCACTCATTCGTGCATCAAGCTGGTTAGATGAAAATGATTATGCACATCGTAAAGAAGCAGCTAAACTCATCGCTCAAACAAATTATATTGGTGTCGATGAAGATATTATTACCAATAGCTTGACGGGTGTTTTTGAATATGAAAAAGGTGATATTCGCCCGTTAAAATCATTTAATACTTTCTTTACAGGACAATATGGTATTCCTTACTATTCAGATGCAATCTGGTGGTTAACTCAAATGCGTCGCTGGGGACAAATTGCGGAGACTAAACCGAATAATTGGTACCTTGAAACCGCTCAAAAAGCCTATCGCCCAGACATCTACACAAAGGCTGCAAATAGTTTAATCGCTGAAGGCAAAATGAAAAAAGAACAATTTCCAAACCTTGCAACAGCAACATTCATAAAACCACCACAAACCAGTCGTTTAGATGGAGTTGTGTTTGATGCCAATAAACCAACCGCATTTTTAGCAGCATTTAAGATTGGTAATAAATAAAAATTAATCAAATAAAAAAAGCCAATGATACGTTTATATAAACATCTCATTGGCTTTTTTATCGACTCATCTTTTAGGAAGCTACTGGGAAAGTATCCTCCATCAAAAATTATCGTTTCCCCATCGAACGACGTGTACCACGCGGTGGCATCCAAGTACGATCTGCATATTGCTCAGGTTTTGGTCGCACCTGATTATGCGTAGCATCCTCAGAGTTATCCTGAGTAGATGGCATAGGGAAAGGTAATTTGACTAAAGCTTTCTTGGCTTTAGGTTGTTGCGCAGTCATTGAAATTCTCTCGAAATTTAAATTTCTAGCGCCCATTGTAATAGATTTTTATTATTTTGCTAAAATTAAAATATGTAAAAAGTACTGTACGATCTAAACCTATAATTTAGTAACTTTTTATTCAATAAAGGTAAGTTTCAGCCACAAATAAACCGATTTAAGCTAAAATGAGCTGCTTTTTTATTTTCTAATCCCATAAGAAGGAATAATGCCGTGGACGTACGTCTCTCTGATCGTGTCAATGCCATCAAACCGTCCCCTACACTTGCAGTAACCAACAAAGCCGCTGAGCTTAAAGCTGCTGGTAAAAACGTAATTGGTTTAGGTGCAGGCGAACCAGACTTTGATACACCTCAACATATCAAAGATGCTGCTATTGAAGCGATTAATAAAGGCTTTACAAAATATACAGCTGTAGACGGTACTCCGAGTTTAAAAAAAGCAATTATCGCAAAATTAAAACGTGATAATAACTTAGACTACCAACCTAATCAGATTTTAGTATCTTGTGGTGGTAAACAAAGTTTCTTTAACTTGGCACTTGCTTTGTTAAACAAAGGTGATGAAGTAATCATTCCTGCGCCATTCTGGGTAAGCTATCCAGACATGGTAATTATTGCTGAAGGTACGCCTGTTATTGTGAAATGTGGTGAAGAACAACGCTTCAAAATCACACCAGAACAATTGGAAGCTGCGATTACACCAAATACACGTTTACTTGTATTAAACAGCCCGTCTAATCCAACAGGTATGATTTATACCAAAGCTGAATTAGAAGCTTTGGCTGAGGTACTTCGTCGTCATCCACAAGTATTAATTGCTTCTGATGACATGTACGAACCAATTCGTTGGGAAGATGAGTTCTATAACATCGCAACAATTGCACCTGACTTATATGATCGTACAATTGTTCTTAACGGCGTATCAAAAGCGTATGCAATGACAGGTTGGCGTATTGGTTACGCTGCTGGTCCAGCAAAACTCATTGGTGCGATGAAAAATATTCAATCTCAATCGACATCTAACCCAACTTCAATTTCTCAAGTTGCGGCTGAAGCGGCATTGAACGGCCCGCAAGATGTATTAAAACCAATGATTGAAGCGTTTAAACGCCGTCATGACCTTGTGGTAAATGGCTTAAATGAAATCAACGGTATTTCTTGCCTGCCTGCTGATGGCGCATTCTATGCCTATGCCAATATCCGTCCATTAATTCGTGCCAAAGGTTTAAAATCTTGCACAGAATTCTCTGAATGGTTGCTTGAAGAAACTGGTGTAGCTGTTGTACCTGGTGATGCTTTTGGTTTAGGTGGTTTTATGCGTATTTCTTATGCAACTGCTGATGATGTATTAGTTGATGCTTTAGCGCGTATTAAAAAAGCAGCAGACTCAATTGATGGCGTCGATGCCGCAATTGCTTCGATTGCAGCAGAAAAAGCCGCTCAATAATCTGAGTTGCGATAAAAAGAAGCTTCTTAATGAAGCTTCTTTTTTTGTCTTTATGAATCAGCTAAAAATTTATTCTTTTGCTTCTGCATTAAATAAAGCAACTACATCGGCTTCAGTCATCTTTTTCGTTGCATTTTGAAATGCATAAAACTTAGGCTTACTATCAATATAGATTTCCAAATCAAAATCCAAGTCTTGAGGTGACTCATTCAATGCAAAAGCATTAATATTGCAATAATTCTGATTTTTAGTGCGCCAAAATAAATTTGTGCCACAAGCATTACAGAACCCACGCTCGCCCCAAGCCGATGAATTATAGATAGAGAGATGGTTTGGTTTTAAAAAAATTTAAGCTGCCCTGTTTCACATCAATCGTCATAATCACACCACTGGTCTGTCGACGACAAATTGAGCAATGACAAGCATGTACGTCATGATTGCTTAATTCAACTTCAAATGTGGTTTCACCACAAACACATTGCCCTTTCATTATAAATTTACCTTTTATTCAAAATTATTATCAATTAATTTTAGAAGAAAATAAAAAAAATATTGAATTTAATAATTTCTGCAACATAATTTTATATTCATAAGATACTTCAAAAAATAATCTACTTCTTTTACTTCATACACATCAGCTTGATTTAGATTGATACGAAAATAAGGGCGATAATATTAAAAATTATACAGTGACATACATATACGCCCTTTAATTTTATGCTGTAGATTTATGCTTACTATGACTTCATGCAATCGCTTTATTTTCATGATAGTTTTTTGGTCGTGAGCATAAGTGACTGAAAACAGCATATTGCCAAATACTCTTCACTTGTACAGCTACGATTTTATTTTCTGCAACTGACCAAGCTAATGCAGTATTTGCACCCAAAATAAGCTCACCACCGAGCTGAAACAAGTACAAAGGAAAATGCTCATTCACCGTTAATACATTTTTCTGCGTCAATAAATTTTTAGCGTTTTGAATTTTCCATTTATCACCAAACCAAAGTTGCAATAAATCGCCTAGAAATAAAGCTTGTTGCTTAAATGGAAATGTATTCAAAAAGCAGTTTTCAACTGATGTGTAATACTGCTGAGGATCTTCAATGATTTCAAGATAATGATCTTGATAAAAAGATAAATTTGAAAAAATAGATTGAATACTAAGAATAGTCATTTTGACCTCCGATTTAGCCATTTTAGTGCTGGCAAGTTGGGTTAAATCCACACTGTCTAGATAAAAATCTAAACACTTTACTGTTTCGAATCTAACAATAGCCTGATCAAAGTTCAAGTTATTTTTCCGATTTCGCCCTAATTGTGCAAATAAAAAGCATACAGTGAAAAAATGAAAGAAACATGACACTTTTAGCTTGACCGATTTTAAAAGCTGCCTATAATGGCATTCAGATTCTCCCATAGCTCAGTCGGTAGAGCGACGGACTGTTAATCCGCAGGTCCCTGGTTCGAGCCCAGGTGGGAGAGCCAAATTCAAAGAAGCCTATATCCAATATGATATGGGCTTTTTTATTGATCGAAACTCACCCTAGCTTCTAATAAAAACAAAGTATCCTATCCATTAAATTTATAAAAATGCTGATAAAAAGTACAATCAAATCAATATTTAATTTTTTTATTATTCAGCTCTTGACCACATCCCTATTCATGCATAGAATGCCTATCCAGATTCTCCCATAGCTCAGTCGGTAGAGCGACGGACTGTTAATCCGCAGGTCCCTGGTTCGAGCCCAGGTGGGAGAGCCAAGATTCTAAAAACCCACTCTTATTGAGTGGGTTTTTTATTCATGTATTGATAATAAATATGTTTGTATCTAATCAGATTATCTTCTTGCTTATTGGCTTGATTAGCACAGTATTACTTTTAATTAGTTGCCTACGTTCTTTTCTACCCCAGCAGAAGTTTTTTGCTCGACCTGTTATTACCACATTTGAATCAAAGATGTTCACGAAGCTACAACAGGCATTCCCTAACAATCACATCCTGACACAAGTCGCTTTCAGTGCTTTAATTACCAGCGATCATTATAAAATTCGTAATCAATTCAATCGCAAAGTGACCGATTTCGTGATTTTAGACCAAGAAATGAATGTATTGGCAATCATCGAACTTGATGATCCAAGTCATATTGGAAAAGAATTAGAAGACAAAAAACGCGATCAAATGCTTTTAGAAGCAGGGTACAAAGTGTATCGCTACACGCAAATTCCATCTGTAAAACAATTACAGATGGACATTCGATAAATCAAATTTTCTAATTAAGGATTATTCAGACTGAATTGCTGATTCAGCATTTTTCTGTTTTTCAAATTTCTTTGCAATTTCTGCATGTTGTTGATCGTATTTTTTCTTGGTTTCCGCATCACTTTTTGCAGCTAGGAAAGCCATTCCCACAATAAAGATCGGGATGAGCAAGCCTAAACCCATTAATAACCAAGGTACTGACTTCTTTTCAGTAGATTGTTGACTCATAAATGATCCAGATTCCAATAACACAACTCATTTTAATGTAACAATATAACAAAAAAGAGCCTCTATGAAGAGACTCTTTTTTGAAAGTTATGATCTAAATAAAAGCTTAAAACTTACCTGCACACTGAGCGTTTTGACTCGCATCTTTTTGAGCATCAGTCAGCACAATACTCGTACCTGCTAACATATATTTTTGAATAAACTCCACTTGCTTTTGCATTTCTACAAATGATCGCCTGCGTATGCGTTGCATTTGGTACGATATCTAATAAATAATTTTCATCATAAGCTGCTTATGGAAAGAATTTTAAAGCATTCTCTTTCATATTCTTAACTAACAGTTGCGTAACTGCTGGCAATAGTGCTTGATCTTTTTTTCCCTGAATAAGTAAGACAGATGTCTTAATGACTTTTTCTTTAGTCACATTGGTTGCAGGCTGAGTCGCCGCTAAGAAATTTTGCACCACAACATCTTCTTTAAATTTAGTTAGATCAATACCAAACTGTATGATTTGATGTGTAGGGTATGCTATGAAAGCTAAAATTCCCGCTTTAAATTTCCCCTGTAAGCCATTAGCGCTCTCTGGAGCTGGATAACTCAAGCAGGTACCAACATCGCAGTACAACCATATGCTAAATCTGCGATATCAGCCGCACCAGACGTAAAGATTTGTTTACAATCATACTTTGGCTGCTATACCTTAATTCCTGCACTAGCCAAAGCTGGATACGCCAATAATTCAGCGTAACCATCTGCAATTTGATCGATTGTTGGTACCGCAAGTGCCATTGGGTCATTTGGAGACATTTGACTAGCAACCATCGCCCCAACAGTTCCATATTCCCATACAACTACATGACAACCATCTATAGGTTTAATAACTTTAGGGAACAATACCATCGCTGTTGCAGTTGCTGTTCGACCTTGAACATTTGCAATTTTACAGGTCATTACTTTAATCGAAGCAGCAGTATTAACCGCATCAATCGCATAATTGCTTTCATACAAAGGGGTTTTACTCGAATCTACTCCAGTGTAATCATCATTATTATCATTACATGCAGTTAAAAATAATGCTGAAATAGAGAGTGTTATTGCTAAAGCAACTTTTGACCGTTTTATAAAATATCCTTTTGTCTTTGTTTCTTGCGCACAAAACTACATGCTGCTTTATTAATGCACAAAAAATACCCTACATAGGACGCTTTTCAACCAATGAGTCATTTTAAGACATTAATTCCAAAAAGATTCCCAGAAAAATTATCATTCCTACCCAACGATTGTGACGGAATGCCCAGAAACAAATCTGTGGTTCTCGATCTTTAGTTTTATATGCCTGATAAACAAAATCCCCTGCAACAACAAGTAATGCAACCATTCCAAATGGTATAAAAATATGTTGCAGATACAAAGCCGAGCCAATTAATAACAAGCTAATAAACTGTAATAAACCAATTATCTGTATATCGTAATTACCAAATAAAATTGCGGTAGATTTCACACCAATTTTCAAATCATATTCACGATCAGTAATTGCATATTGTGTATCATAAGCGACTGTCCAAGCCAAATTACCGAAATATAAAAGCCAACAGGTTAAATCTGGCGTTTGTCCCACCGCAGTGTATGCCATCGGGATTGACCATGAAAAAGCAGCACCTAAAAACACTTGTGGCAAATTGGTAAAGCGTTTCATAAAAGGATAAATAAACGCTAAAAATAATGCACCAAATGACCAATAAAAGGTTTCGATCGGCAAGAAAAATAGCAACATAGCACTTGCAGTAACTAAAGCTAAAAATACAAAAACAGCCTCGCGAGCACGAATTATACCTGTAGCTAAAGGGCGTGTTTTTGTACGTTCAACATGCGCATCAACTTTACGGTCAGCAAAATCATTGATCGCACAGCCTGCTGCACGCATAAAAATAACACCCAAAATCATAAGCAATAATATTTTAAGATTTGGTGTCCCTTTTGCAGCAATCCACAAAGCCCACATCGTCGGCCAAAAAACCAATTCTGTACCGATTGGCTTATCAAAGCGGCATAAATAATAATAGGCTTCTAAACGTTGTCGCCAAGTCGTATGTTGCACTGTTTCCATGATGAATCCTTAGAGTCAATGCTGTTGAATAAACTGCTCAAATGCTGGGAGAAAAGTCTCTTGCACGATGAATTTACAACCATGCCAAGTATAACAACTTTGTCTAGTCCAACCTCCTTCTAGATAAATAACCCTTCTTTCACAAGCTGGATTAGTTCGTTGAAATAAAAACCAACCGATTGGCTTATTACGGATATGCCGAAATAATCGAGCTTTCTTGTGTAAGCTTAAAATTGGAAAAATACTTTTTGCTTTAACCCAAGCCTGCGCCTGATTACCATATAGATTCGTTTCACGTACCCATGCAATATGGTGTGCTGGCATTTGCATCCATTGGCTATCGTTAAAAGTGAGTCGTTGAAACTGTTCGTTGAGACGCTCGACATGAAATGCCCCCTCACCCAAATCAGTCAATTGCTGAGTGAGAGAACCAGATGCATACAACCATTTTTTTAATTCAGCTGGGATCTCTCGTCCCTTAATTCTGTTTGGTCGTAAATTTCGCATGCTTGGCTCACTAAAAACATCGCAACTAGTTTACATGAATTTCTTTGGAAAAAACGTATGACTTTCAATTGAATCAAAAACATAAAAAAAAGCTCGCCGAAGCGAGCTTTTTCAGAATCTAAATGTATTACAGGCTGTAGTACATATCAAATTCAACTGGGTGAGTAGTCGTATTAAGACGACGTACATCTTCAGTTTTAAGTTCGATATATGCATCAAGCATTTCTTTAGTGAATACACCGCCTTTTAATAAGAACTCGTGATCCGCTTCAAGTGCAGCAATTGCCATTTCTAAGTTATGAGCAACTGTTGGGATTTTTGCTTCTTCTTCAGGAGGAAGATCATATAAGTTCTTGTCAGCAGCTTCACCTGGATGGATCTTGTTTTGGATACCATCAAGACCAGCCATTAACAATGCAGCAAAACCTAAGTATGGGTTCATTAATGGATCTGGGAAACGTGCTTCGATACGCTTGCCTTTAGGGCTAGAAACGTAAGGAATACGGATAGAAGCAGAACGGTTACGTGCTGAGTAAGCAAGCATAATCGGAGCTTCGTAGTGTGGAACTAAACGCTTATAAGAGTTTGTACCTGGGTTCGTGATTGCATTCAATGCACGAGCGTGCTTGATGATACCACCAATGAAGAACAATGCCATTTCAGATAAACCAGCATATTCATCACCAGCAAACAAGTTCTTGCCATCTTTAGAGATAGACATATGAACGTGCATACCAGAACCGTTATCACCTACCATTGGCTTAGGCATGAATGTCGCTGTTTTGCCATATTGATGAGCAACGTTCCAAACTGCATATTTGAACTGCTGAACTTCGTCCGCTTTACGAACCATAGTGTTGAAGCTCACACCAATTTCTAATTGGCAAGAAGCAACTTCGTGGTGATGTACTTCTACACGACCAGGGCCCATGATGTCTTCGATACGTGCGCACATTTCAGCACGCATGTCTTGATGAGAGTCAACTGGAGGAACTGGGAAGTAACCACCTTTAACGCGTGGACGATGACCTGAGTTACCAGCTTCGTAAGCTTTACCAGTAGACCATGCAGCTTCTTCAGCGATCAATGTGTGGCGTGCGCCAGACATATCGATGTCCCATTTAACTTCGTCAAAAACGAAGAATTCTGGTTCTGGACCAAAGAATGCAGTATCACCGATACCAGTAGATTTTAAATATTCTTCAGCACGACGAGCAATCGAACGTGGGTCACGCTCGTAACCTTGACCAGTAGATGGCTCGATTACGTCACAAGTTACAACAACTGTTGGCTCAGCAAAGAACGGGTCAAGAAAACCTGTTTCAGCATCTGGACGTAAGATCATGTCAGAAGCTTCAATGCCTTTCCAACCAGCGATTGAAGAACCATCAAACATTTTACCGTCTTCAAATGTATCTTCATCAATTGTGTCAGCTGGGTAAGTTACGTGTTGCTCTTTACCCTTAGTATCAGTAAAGCGAAAATCGACCCATTTTGCGCCACTTTCTTTGATGAGTTGAAGGACCTTGTTCGCCATGCTCATTTGCTCCAATGAAATTTTTATGCACTTGTTAAGTGCGTGTTAGTTGTTGATATATAATTAGCAATTATCATACCAACAATTTTAAAGCATACCTAAAACATTGAAATTCTTTGCAGAAAAAATGCTTTAAGCTCCATGTCCTATGTCCACTATAATGTTTGCTTTCACAAATGCACCATATTTAAACATTCCGATCTCAGCTCGTCCCCAAAATAGACATAACGAACCAAAGTGGTGCAAAACATATAACAGAGAACTAATGTAGTGCAATTTACACTATCATGAGTTAGCATAAATTCGCTTTTTATATCATTCTTTTGAACTTCATTCCAATCAATTCATTTAGACTTTTGGTTCACTTTGTATATTTTTATTCAAACCTTTAAATTTATGAAGTTTATTCTGATTCTTAAACACGATTTCTATCATAATTAATCAAAACCAACTAAACATCGGGTAATTGAAATATTCAACATTGATCATTTGTTTTTGTTATGATTATTCTTCTCTATTTTCAACATATTCCTTTAAGCTTCAATAAATCCTAAAGAAATATAACTTTAGAATAGAGTTACTACACAAACAGCCCGATAAAGCACTTATTTTCAAAAGGTTATAAAGTCATGCTTCTAATGGTGGATAACTATGACAGTTTTACTTACAACATTGTCCAGTATTTTGGCGAGTTGAACCAAGAAGTAAAAGTCGTTCGTAATGATCAAGTGACATTAGAGGACATTGAACGATGGCAGCCAAAATACTTGGTTATAGGTCCTGGCCCATGCTCACCAAGTGAAGCTGGAATTTCTATTCCTGCAATTAACCATTTTGCGGGTAAAATTCCTTTATTGGGTGTCTGTCTTGGGCATCAAGCGATTGGACAGGCATTTGGTGGCAAGATTATCCGTGCTAAAACGGTTATGCATGGTCGTTTATCTGATATGCATCACAGTGACAAAGGAATTTTTAGTCACTTACCTTCCCCGTTTGCTGCTACACGTTACCATTCATTGGTAATTGAGCAAGAAACGTTGCCAGAATGTCTAGAGGTGACGTGCTGGACGAACCAAACAGATGGCACAATTGAAGAAATTATGGGTGTGAAACATAAAACACTTCCTGTTGAAGGCGTTCAGTTCCATCCCGAATCTATTTTGAGCGAACATGGTCATCAAATTTTTAAGAATTTTTTAGAGATTTATGCATAAATGAACATCCAACAGGCTCTTAATCACATTACCAAAAACATTCATCTTACCCAGCCACAAATGGAAGATGTCATGCGTAGCATTATGCAGGGCGAAGCAACTGATGCACAAATCGGTGCGCTGATGATGGGCTTGCGCATGAAAGGTGAAAGTATTGATGAAATCACTGCAGCAGCACGCATTATGCGTGAGTTTGCAATTAAAATTGATGTGAGTGATATTCCTCACTTGGTCGATATTGTCGGCACAGGTGGAGATGGTCAGAATTTATTTAACGTCTCTACAGCTTCAAGTTTCGTTATCGCTGCTGCTGGTGCAACGATTGCCAAACATGGTAACCGTGGCGTGTCGAGTAAGTCAGGTTCATCCGATGTACTCGAACAAATGGGAATTCAGCTTGATTTAGATATGCAACAAACCGAACGCTGCATCCGTGAAATGGGTGTAGGTTTCCTATTTGCACCAAATCATCATAAAGCCATGCGTTATGCAGTTGCACCTCGTCGTGAGCTAGGTATTCGTAGTATTTTCAATCTACTTGGCCCATTAACCAATCCTGCTGGTGTGAATCGTTTTGTGATTGGGGTATTTTCAGATGAGTTATGCCGCCCTATCGCTGAAGTATTAAAGCAGTTGGGTGCAGTGCATGTACTGGTTGTACACTCTAAAGACGGTTTAGATGAGATCAGTCTTGCAGCACCAACCACAGTTGCTGAACTGAAAGATGGCGAAATTACTGAATGGACTTTGACACCAGATGATGTAGGTATTCCATCTCAAACCCTCACTGGTTTAGTGGTGAATAGTTCAGAAGAAAGCTTAAAGCTAATCAAAGATGCTTTAGGTCGTGACAAATCAGAAATTGGTGAAAAAGCAGCAAACATGATTGCACTCAATGCAGGTGCAGGTATTTATGTTGCTGGTATCACCAAGACTTACAAGCAAGCAGTTGAGTTCGCTCAAGATATTCTGTACGGCGGACAAGCCTTAGAAAAAATGAGTATCTTGGCTGAATTTACCAAGACATTGAAACAATATCAGGCAGACTAAGGACTTCTCATGATCGATATTCAAAATACCATTTTAGGTAAAATTGTTGACCGCAAACATGAGGAACTTGCAACACGTTTAAAACAACGTAGCTTGTATGATGTAGAACAGTGGGCAAAAGAAGCAACACCAGTGCGTGGTTTTGCTAAGGCTTTGCAACATAAACGTCCAGCCGTTATTGCTGAAATTAAAAAAGCGTCACCTTCTAAAGGTGTGATCCGAGCAGATTTCAATCCTGCTGAAATTGCACAGCAATATGAACAAGCAGGTGCTGCTTGCTTGTCTGTATTGACAGATGTGGATTTCTTCCAAGGTGCGGATGAAAATATTGCGATTGCACGTAATCACTGTGCCCTACCTGCGTTGCGCAAAGATTTCTTGGTTGATCCTTATAATGTTGTTGAAGCACGTGCGCTGCATGCCGATTGTATTTTATTGATCGTGGCATGTTTATCAGATCAACAGCTTGAGGAAATGTCGAAAACTGCATTTGAGCATCAGTTGGATGTGTTGGTCGAAGTGCATAATGAATATGAATTAGAACGTGCTCTAAAACTTTCTGAGCAATGTATTTTGGGTGTCAACAACCGTAATCTTAAAACCTTTGATGTCGATTTAAATACTTCATTGCGTTTAAAGAAATTATTGCCTGCTTCTCGTGTTTTAGTCACTGAAAGTGGTATCGCCACGCCTGCTGATGTAGAAATGATGCAAACCAATGATATTCATACTTTCCTTGTCGGTGAAAGCTTTATGAAACAGCCTAGTCCAGATCAAGCATTTGCAGAATTATTTGGAAAGCCTGAGCAGATCTAAGCGAATTAGGTTCAAGGTAAAATTCTGCCTTGAACCTTTTAAATGATGCTAGAACCAAATATAAGCTATTAATAAATAATAAAAATTAGAGTTAGACAATACCAATAGATTAATCAACGATTAAAGACTAATGAAAAAACATGAGTAATTTTTTATTAATTCTAGGGCTGATTTTTTTAGTTGGCTTTCCAATTTATAGTCATCTCTATTGCTATCAAAAAATTCAGAAGCTCAAAGATCCAAGAGTATTTTATTTCTTTAGTTTAATTCCTGGAGTTATCTTTATTAGCAGCGGAATGTACTTTTCCCCTGTAGATACATTTATTAAATCTGAAGAATGCGGTGTAGTAGAACAATATAAAACTTTTCAGAAACGGAAAGATCACTTCGAGCGCCTTGCAATTGTGATGGATCAATCTGGTTATATTCGTTATTTTGACTTCGATGAAACTTTACCCCGTGTTCAAGCTAACCAACATATTTGCTTTGAACTGTACGACCGTTTTAAAAATAAAGGCTTAAACCAATCACGAATTATAAGGATTCTAACTCCCTCTTAATGAATAAAAAATTACAAACGTAGCTTCCGTAGATAATGAATAAAGAAACTAAATCAATTTATCCCTGCTATACTTTGAAGCATTTATCATCACTTTAAAGCTCATATCGCTCCATGAATGCAATTTAGTTCAAATCATCACGGTTTCAGACTATAATTTTACATCTCTCATATCTTGCCTATTTTTCTAAACTTATGAGTAAACATGATTCATCGCTTTCTAAAGATCAGTTTAACTTACTGAAAGCCTTTAAAAAGCAAATCTCTAATCCTCAAGCAAGTGCTATTGCAAAACAAGCAGAGTCACAAAAAGCTCCTGCCATTGCAGAAGAGTTGGAAGATACTGAGCTTTTTAAAAAAGCCCTGCTTGGGGTAAAACCAATCGACAATCAAAATATTGCCGACACCAAAGTCACACGTCGCAAAAAAGTTGATGCCCAAACCTTGGCAAAACGTGCTGCGGCAGAAGGTGGTGCAGAGCAAGAGCTTACAGAAATTTCGGATACTCAAGCGATCTTAAATCCAGTGGCAAGCCAAGCGACTTTAAGCTATCGAATTGCAACTTTGCAGCACAAAGTATTTGAAGACTTAAAAGCAGGTAAAACTCGTTGGTTTGAAGCAGTCGATTTACATGGTTGTACCGTTGAACAAGCCCGAGCAGCCGTTCTACAAATCATTCAAATGGCAAAAGATGAAAATCAAAATGTCATCAAAATTGTTCACGGTAAAGGACCTGAGGGCATTTTAAAAACCTATGTCAATGGCTGGCTTAGACAACATCGTGATGTACTTGCATTTGTCAGCGCACCTGAAAATCAAGGGGGTACTGGTGCTGTTTTAGTGCTCTTAAAACGTGCAGAAAAAAACCCAAAGCACAAACAATAATCGGCATTTGGTTCAAAATTAAGTTTTTGAGTCGTTTTCTGATACAATTCCCGTTTTGTTCAACCCACCTAAGTGAACATTGTTATGTCTATGCAGCAATCGTACGCAAATATTTTAACTGCCGTTGGCGAAGATCTAAATCGCCCAGGCTTAAAAGATACGCCTATGCGTGCAGCTAAAGCTTTTTCTTTTTTAACTTCTGGTTATAGCAAAACCCTTGAAGAAGTTACAAATAGTGCGGTTTTCCCATCCGATAACCACGAAATGGTATTGGTCAAAAATATCGAGTTTTATTCGCTTTGTGAACATCACCTTCTCCCTTTTTATGGTCGTGTCCATATTGCTTATTTACCTGAAGGTCAAGTTTTAGGTCTTTCTAAATTTGCCCGCATTACAGAAATGTTTGCCCGTCGTTTACAGATTCAGGAAAACTTGACCCAGCAAATCGCAGAAGCGGTTGCGGAAGTGACACAGGCACGTGGTGTGGCTGTAGTAATCGATTCTGCTCATATGTGTATGATGATGCGTGGTGTTGGCAAGCAAGAATCAACCACACGTACCGTTTCTTTTGTTGGTGATTTTAAAACTGACAAAGATGCACGTCGTGAGTTCTTAAGCGCTGTTCCTGAAAGCTATTAAGCTGAGCAATCCAGAATGTCATCAATTCAGTTAGCAGGTTTCGGCGATTTAATCGCAAATGAAGCAACTATTGATTACCCTCGTCCCGATCGTCTGGTTCGAGGTAATCCTGAACGTTTAACTTATAGTTTATACGAACATCCACATATGGACTGCGGTATTTGGAAATGTGAAATTGGTGCTTGGAATATTCAATTCGCTGACAATAAACAAGAGTTTTTTCAAATCATTGAAGGAATTGTTCGTATCCACGATGCAAAAACCAATTCTTTTATTGAAGTCACTGCTGGAAATGCAGGGATTATCCCACCCGCATTTGTCGGTACATTTGAAGTCATTGAAGCGGTTAAAAAATACTACGTCATCGTTGAAGTCTAGATACTGGTAATTGGCCTGATCCTAGTGATATCTTATCTAAAAAAACAGAACATAGCCTAAACCTACTTTATTCCAGTCTTTATGATCTTGTTGTTCAAAATCCCAATTCAGACGCAGAGCATGATTTGTATTCAGACTATATTGTAGCTGTGTACCGACTCTTAAATTCCACTGGTTCTGATCTTGCCAATACGGCAGTTCAACTTGCACCACACTATTAATATTATCAGACCATACGTTCGTACACCCTACAGTCGGCCCAGCTCCAATGCGCCAACCTTTATCTAAATTTTTTCCACCTTGAATATGGCTTTGTAGTTGGGCATAACACAGATGTCGACGATCATAATCAGACAAACTGTAACCCACCTGCATATTCAGATTCATCACACCATGTTGTTGGTCTTCACTAAACTGGCCTTTCTCAATGCTTTCCTGTTTCCAGCCGAGATTAAAACCCCAGCTTAAGGGTGATTTAAAAGGTTGAACTGGATTATAAGAATTCACCGATAATAGATCTAAATGTTCGAGCTTGAGCTTGTCATCACGATATTGCAGACTACCATCTAAAAACAGTAATTGTGTGCCTGTGCGATACCCCCCTTGTGGATCAATCAAATCGTGATAGGCCTGACGATGACCCAGCTCCACAAACTTTTGTCCTTGCACATCACCCATATTCACTGACAAATTACGTGCATGATGCCCTTCTACAGGCTGTTTTTTAGGGTGCTCTGGTTGTTGACGTTGCTTTTCAACTTGAATTTGACTTCTTTCAGCAAGAAGCTGCCTTAATTTTGGCTGAGCAATATTGGCATCAACTTGACGGCTGATATATTGTAGATATAAATCATCGTAAGCTATTTCTAAAATCTTGGCCTGATCTTGCTGACTATATGTTTTTAGCATGGATTGAACTTGGTCAGTCTCGGTAAAAGCAATTTGATGGGCAACTTTAGCCAAATCTGTACCATGTTGTTTGGCTTGCGAAAGTAGTTGAGTTTCCAATGCAGGACGATAGACCACTTCTTTAACTAAAGCTTGCTGATCAACAGCCTTTAAGGTTTCGATTGGAATTGCAGCGTAACTAAACTGCTGTTTTAGGTTTAAATCGGGACGTACTAAATCAATTAGGCCTAATAAACGATAAGCACAATTATCACTGACGAAATAATAGGGAAAACTCACATGCTGCATTTCCCAAATATGTTCAACCAAAAAACGAGTTTCTTCAGGTGTTAAATTTAGCTCATATTCCCATAGATCACGGCTTTCAAAATCACCATACTCTTTTACTTTACGATAATACGGCATTATTGAATATTCACCAGGATACTGTCCTGTTAGACCTTTCCATGCATAAGACCAGTTATCATCACCTTTCACTGTGGCCGCATAATTTACTGCATAGGAAACCAAATTGAGTTGTTTCTGATCTTTAGGGTCTAAACGTAGCAAAGTATGCCCAAACATCGAACTCGGATTGCCCATAAAGTCAGTGGCATAAATCAAAGTAGCTTTATGCGGCTTGATTTGATTGATCCAATCATTAAATTCAACGCAATTTACTTTTGGAAGTTGTTGTACATCAATATTGAGTTGCTGCATCAACCAACGACTACGTGCAGGAAACTTACAACGAATGGATTGGTTGTCTGGGGCTTCACGAAACAAGGCTTCAATATCTGCTTGTAATTCGCTATTTAAATTTTTTTTTCCATCTGTGGCATAAAAATAACCAGCATAAGTGACTTCACTGTTTTGTTTTTGATCGGCATACATCAAGCGTTGCCATGTGGTTTTCTGATCTAATTGTTTTTGTTGAGCAAGGTCTAAATACTTTTGTAAATTAGATTCAACCGAGGCATATGTAAAATGACATATCAAAGACGTAAATACAAAAGTAGCTAATTTCATTCAATCGCAATTTTTTAAATAATCAGAATAGGTATAAGAAAACCCTACCATTAAGACAGGGTTTTATGTTCAAACGTATTAAACGTATGCTTTAAGCACAGCGTCTTTTGCCATCACGCTTTGTAAAGCATCTAAAACTTGAAGTGAGTTTGTATTTTTGCTTGAATAAATTTCAGCAAAGTTTGCTTTAGACACAGCAAAGAAGCGTGCTTTGTCGTTGGCTTTGATTTGCATTAATTCAGCAAGTACATTTAAGCTTTCGCCTTGACCAACCGCCATATCACGCGCTAAAGACTCTGCATTTTCATTGGTAAATGTCACAACTTGAGCCGTTACTGTACCACCTTGACGGCATCCTAAAGTACCGAATGTGATCCCTAATAATTGGTTAGTAAAAATTCCATTGGTTGTTGCTGCAAGGATTTTAGGTGCAATACCTTTTTGACCTGCCCAAATTTGTGTACCAGCACCGCAACCAACATCATTATCAGCCATTGCAACACTTGAGCCAGCTGCTAGCAAAGCTGCTAATGCAATTTTTTTTAACATAAGAAATGTCTCCAGTCTCAATTATTTTTAACTATTTGTTATCATCACTATTGTGCTGTGTAATTGTTCTTACACAAGGATTAACATAACGAGGTTAAACTTTTTTAGCAAATAAATTTTGAAATATATATGAAATATTCATAACAAAAAGGAGCTCAATAAAAGCTCCTTTTGCACGACTAAAGTCTTTTAACGCAATCGCCAAGATCCATTTTTATCCCGTACACCTAATATTTTTAAAACCAAAACTAAACTTAAAAGTAATAATAAATACCACGAACCTAACTTGCCCCAACCCACCATATGCCAAGCATCAACTTGACTCGGATATAACCAGATTTTATAAAATGTACTAATGTTTTCTGCAATCCAGATCAAGAATGCAAGCACCAATAATACAGGTAACATCGGAACTTTAAACTGATGCTGTTGTAATTGAAAATAAAGTTTGGTCTTCCAAAAAATAATAATACTCCAAACAAATAAAACTATTCGATAGTCAGGAATAAAAAACTTGGTCATAAAATTAAGGTAAGACAACACTGCTAAACACAGCATATTGCCAAAATTCGGCAAATTCTCGAATGAAACATTATAGAGTCGCAAAGACCGAGCAAAAAAACTACCCACTGCTGAATACATAAACCCTGCAAACAATGGCACAGTCAGTAATTTAAATATAGCTGGTTGAGGATATTGCCATGAGGCAATCGCTGGATGGGTCAAAAATATTTCCATTCCCATCGCCATGAGATGGAATAAAGCAATCACTTTCGCTTCTGCCCACGATTCGAGCTTTAAATAAATCAGACAGGCTTGAATAATCAGTGCATAAAACAACAAATAATCGTAACGAAAAAATCCCCAATGTTCATGGCTTCCCATCGGTGCGGTGACTGCAAATGCAATCAAAAGCAACAACCCAAATAAGGCAGCCGAAGCTGCCTTAAAGATAAAGTTGAGCGGTAATACAATCAACTGCACAAAACTGATCCTAGCGCGTTTACTTTGAAATGATTAAAAATATCAACCTAAATATTTAGTACTGTATTCATGAACAGTATCTACAAAAATCTTAGGCTGTGCTGGATCGACCCATTGGGTAATACCATGACCTAAGTTTGCGATATACCCTGTTTTTTCACCATTGGCATACGCATCATCCAACATCGCTTTCACAGATTTTTCAATTGAAGCAGCTGAACCATAAAGCACAGCAGGATCTAAATTCCCTTGTAAAGCAGCACGCCCTGCGACCACATCACGTGCAGTATAAAGCGGTGTAGTCCAATCTAGGCCAAACGCATCAGCGCCTGTGGTCAACATTGTCTCCAACCACTGACCGCCACCTTTGGTGAACACAATAATCGGAATACGTTGACCATCCTTTTCACGTTGTAATCCTGCAATAATCTTGGTCATATAGTTCAGTGAGAATTCGATATATTCTCTATGCGCTAGCGCACCACCCCAGCTATCAAAAATTTGAATCGCTTGAGCGCCTGCATCAATTTGAGCATTCAGATAATCAATCACTGAATCAGCAAGATGATCAAGTAAAGCATGTAGTATTTCTGGCTGTGCATACATCATCTTCTTAATGAAGCGGAATTCTTTACTTGAACCACCTTCAACCATATAGGTTGCTAAGGTCCAAGGGCTGCCCGAAAAACCAATCAGCGGCACTTGTCCATTTAAAGCAGATCGAATCGTTGAAACTGCATTCATGACATAAGCTAGATCTGATTTAGAATTTAGTTTAGGTAAATTCGCCACATCTTGTTCAGTGCGCACTGTTTTATGAAACTTTGGCCCTTCGCCTGTTTCAAAATACAAACCTAAACCTAAAGCATCAGGTATAGTCAAAATATCAGAAAATAAAATCGCAGCATCAAGCTCATAGCGGCGTAACGGTTGTAATGTTACCTCGCAGGCAAATTCAGTATTTTTACATAGAGATAAGAAATCGCCTGCCTGAGCACGAGTTTCACGATATTCTGGTAAATAACGCCCTGCTTGACGCATCATCCAAACGGGTGTGGTGTCTACAGGTTCACGTAATAAAGCTCGTAAAAAACGATCATTTTTCAACGTTGTCATTACCAATCTCTAAATTTTTTCATGTTGAGTGCATCATAGCAAAGTTAACCTCGAATTTATAAGTGAAAACCCATACAACAAATCAGACTTCAACTATTTTTTTTACTTGGACACAAAACTGCTACTGCAAGCTGTTCTATTTTCTGTAATACTTGCAATATCTTATATCTCAATATGAATAATTCTTAAGGTTGAATTACATGTTCGTTCGCTCATTACTCGCTATGAGTTTAAGTTGTATTATTGCCAATGTTGCTTTTGCTGCCCCAACAACTGAGCAACCTTTAAATCCAAAAAAAATCTCGGCACCTGTTCAAGATCCGATTGATCCTTTAGCAGTAGAACGTTCAGCTGCTTCAAGCGTTGTTGCTCAACCAGCATCTAGTGTCGCTGATAATGCAGTTTCTAATCCTCAAGTAAACACAGGTGTTGCTTCAGCAGTGTCTCAAAAACTAGAAAATACTCCTGATACAACCAATACAACTCCAGCACCAAAAGTTACTTGGACTTTAGATAGTCTGAACAATTCAGAATGGTATGAAAATATTGGTAAAGGTCAATTTCCAGTATATGCGCGTGCTCATGTAATGTTAAACAATGCACATGCTTCTCCTGGTGCAATTGATGGCTCAAATGGTAAAAATACCTTAAAAGCAATCGCATCTTTCCAACAGATGAATGGTTTAACACCAACAGGTGAACTTACCAAAGAAACTTGGGATGCATTAGTTGCGAAACAAACTAAACCAGCATATGTAGAATACACAATCACAGAAGCAGATTTGAAAGGTCCATATGCCGAATCAATTCCTTCTGATTATGCTTTACAAGCAAAAATGAAAGGTTTGTATTATACACGCGTAACAGAAATGTTGGGCGAGAAGTTTCATATGGATGAAAACTTCTTAAAAAAGATCAACCCAACAGCAACTTTCAAAAAAGCTGGTGAAAAAATTATTGTTGCGAATGTTCGCAATAATTTGCCTGAAGACATCCATTTAATCGTGGCACATAAAGGCGCAAAACAGCTTTATCTGTTTAATAGCCGTAACCAGATGATTGCGTCATTTCCTGCGACAATTGGCAGTGCTGACACGCCTTCTCCAACAGGTACCTATAAAGTAGTCGGTGTCGCGAAAAATCCATACTACAGCTATTCACCATCAAACTTTATTCAAGGAAAAAACCTTAAACCACTGACCTTACCACCAGGCCCAAATGCACCTGTGGGCAATATCTGGATTGGTTTAAGTAAAAAATCCTTTGGTATTCATGGTACGCCTAATCCATCTTTGATCTCTAAGACTGCATCACATGGTTGTATTCGCTTAACCAACTGGGATGCGAATGACCTCGGTGGAAAAGTACGCTCTGGCGTTACCGTTAAATTCCTCGAATAATTTAGATTGTTCAATAAAAAACCGAATACTTGTGGTATTCGGTTTTTTATTCTTTACTCAACACTGGGAAGTGGTTGATAGTAAATCTGATTACGTCCAAGTTGTTTCGCTCTATATAGCGCTTTATCCGCAGTATGAATCACCGAATCTTGACTAATTTTAGGGTTTCCATTAAACACCGTAATACCCAAACTAATGGTCACATGATTAGAAACTAGTGATTTTTCATGTTGAATCATCTGCCGATCAATCGCTCGATAAATATTGGTTGCTACAGCATATGCACCTTGAGCAGATGTTTCTGGTAAAAGCACCACAAATTCCTCGCCCCCATAACGTGCAATGAAATCCATGTGCCGAATTGAGCTTTTAATCATTTTCGCAATCGCGGAAATGACTTGATCCCCCATCTGATGACCATAAAAATCGTTATAGTTTTTAAAATAATCAATATCTATAAATAATACGGACATGGCCTTACTTTCTTTACATGCGAGTTCATAGTAATAACTAAACATTTCTTCAAATGTACGTCTATTCGAAACTTTTGTTAACTCGTCATGTTGGCTTAAATGTAAAAGTTCAGATGCTTGTAAGCGTAGAATTCTCTCATCAATTTCAGATATTTTAGTTTTTAGAAATAATTTCCTGTCCTTAGAGGTAAGCATTACACTAATCGAAAAACCCAACAATAGACTTCCTATAAACGTACGCCCTAGCATTAAAAAATCACAGGGTACTTTGAGAAAGTATAAAGACAATAAGATCACAATTGCTGCTGAAGAACCAATCCATAACATATGTTTGGGTTTAAGCCCACTCAAAATAAAACCCAGCATATATAAGAATGCAATCAACACCATCGACTGGTTTTGTAGCACCAGATTAGAAATACTCATCATTAACAATGAGGGAATGACAATTGTACAAAATACAATCACACAGGTTGCAGGATAAAATAATGGGTTAAGCCGTCTAAAACGAGAAAATGCCCAAAATAAAAATAGTGCTGCCGCGACAACAACCAAGCTTAAAATGCTATATACAAAATCTAAAATAAAATGGGTGCTTGTTCGAATGACCAACAAATTCGACGGTAAAATCAAAAGTACAAAAATCGCATATGTAATTACCCCTTGACCAAAGAACTGAATCGCATTGATTCTAGTTCGATCAATATTAAATTGCCAAAACTCATTTTCGAGTTGGGTAGGCAAATTTTTTTTTGTTTTCTTGGTTCTAGAATGTGCAATGACTAACTGTTCTAGATCTTCTTTTTCTTTACATAACTGCTTAATATCATATTGATTTTCCATCCCTCTCACTCTTCTTATAATGCTGTATTCTTGTCCAGCATAAAAATAACACAATTTCTCATATTTTCATGCGCTTTGCGTAACTACTTATCCATAATTGTAGTTACCATTTTCGCACTATATGCATTATTATTTATATTATTTTTTAAGCCTGAAGTACACCTTGAATACGATTACACTTTTACAGCCAGATGATTGGCACGCTCACTTGCGTGATGGATTAGCTTTAAAACGTACTGTTCCAGATCTTGCGAAACAATTTGCACGCGCGATCTGTATGCCGAACTTAGTTCCACCGGTCAAAACTGTAGAAGAAGCTTTGGCATATCGGGATCGTATTCTCGCTCATGTTCCAGAAGGACTACATTTTGATCCGCGTATGGTTCTTTATTTTACAGATTTCACTTCACCTCAAGAAGTTCTTAAAATCAAAGAATCCGAATATGTAAATGCGATCAAACTCTACCCCGCTGGCGCAACGACAAATTCGGATAATGGCGTTAGCGATATTCGTAAAGTCTATGCCGTGATTGAACAACTTGAAGAATACCAAGTTCCGTTGTTGTTACATGGCGAAGTTACTCACAATCATGTCGATATTTTTGATCGTGAAAAACGCTTCCTTGACGAAATTTTATCGCCTTTATTAAAGCAATTCCCAAAATTAAAAGTTGTGTTAGAACATATTACGACAAGTGATGCTGCAAATTTTGTACTTGAACAAGATCGTAATGTTGCCGCAACGATTACACCGCAACACTTGCTCTTTAACCGTAATGACATGTTGGTCGGTGGTGTGAAACCTCACTTCTATTGTTTGCCAATTTTAAAGCGTCAAACGCATCAAACCACATTATTAGAAGTTGCAACTAGTGGTAATCCAAAATTCTTCTTGGGTACTGACAGTGCACCACATGCTCAGAATGCTAAAGAGAATGCATGTGGATGTGCGGGTTGCTATAGTGCACCAAATGCAATTGAACTTTATGCACAAGCCTTTGATCAAGTGGGTAAGTTAGAACGTTTAGAAGGTTTCGCAAGTATGTTCGGTGCTGACTTCTATGGCTTACCGCGTAATACTTCAACTATCACTTTAGTGAAAGAAGAAAATACGGTTGCTGAATCTTTTGATTATCTAGAAGATCAAAAAATCATTCCACTTCATGCAGGTAAAACACTGCAATGGAGAAAAGTGTGACACAAGAAGAAAACAAAGCTCCTGTTATTGGTCAGCGTTTTCGTGGATTCTTACCTGTTGTTGTTGATGTTGAAACAGCAGGTTTTAATTCCCAGACTGACGCATTACTTGAAATTGCTTGTATCCCGATTATCTATGATGAGCAAGGTCAGTTCATACCTGGCCCATCATTCCATGCACACATCAATCCTTTTGAAGGTGCAAACTTAGATCGTCGCTCATTAGACTTCATTGGAATTGATCCTTTTAATCCGATGCGTGTTGCGATGGCCGAAGATGAGCGGACAGCTTTACGTCGTATTTTCAAATCACTCACGGAAGTCCGCAAAGCACAGCATTGTACCCATGCAGTATTGGTAGGACATAATGCTCACTTTGACTTAGGCTTTTTACAAGCTGCAATTGCTCGATCTGGTACAAAAAATCAGAATCCTTTTCACAGCTTTTCGGTATTTGATACTGTAACTTTGAGTGCCGTGATGTTTGGTCAAACAGTACTAGCACGTGCTTGTATTCAAGCTGGCATCGAGTTTGATGGCAAAGAGGCTCATTCTGCATTGTACGATACTCAAAAGACGGCTGAACTGTTTTGCTATATTTTGAACAAACTGTCTCCTCATCTTCTTGACAGTTTAGTGACAGAGCCCTAATATACACCCACCTCGAGAAGTCCCTATCGTCTAGAGGCCTAGGACATCGCCCTTTCACGGCGGTAACCGGGGTTCGAATCCCCGTAGGGACGCCAAATTCAAATCTACTGTGATCCATAGTAGTACACAAACCCTTGAATTTATTAAGTTCAAGGGTTTTTTGTTGTCTATAGAAATTCACAATCTTCCCCTGAAATCTATGCACTTTAACGGTATATTTAACGGTATCTGAAAAATGTACTGGAAAATTTTGTCATGGGTAGACAGCTAAATAAATTAACAGCACTCAAAGTTAAAAATTTAAAGTTTGAAGATTCCTCAAGTAATAAGCATACGGACGGTGCAGGACTGTACCTATACGCACATAAAAATGGAAGCAAGTATTGGCGAATGGATTACACAAGCCCTATAACAGGCAAAAGAAATACACTGGCTTTAGGCGTTTACCCAACAATCACATTAGAAGCTGCAAGAAAGCGACGTGATGACATTAGACAGCAAATTGCAAACAAGATTGATCCTGCTGAGATGCGAGAGCAAGTAAAGCAACAAGCAAAGATAGATGCTAAAAATAGCTTTCAGCATATTGCTGAACAATGGCTAGAATTAAGAAAACATGAGGGGAAAAAAGATTCTGAGAATATTCGTCGCTTAGAGAAAGATGTTTATCCATTTATTGGTAATATTCCTGTCAATCAACTTACCACTACCCTTTTAGAAAATGAAGTTATTCATCGTATTATTGACCGTAAAGCTTTAGAACTCGCTCGGAAAGTATCTATTAGTATAAAGATGGTATTGGAGTATGCTAGAAAGAAAAAATTGATCCTTATCAACCCTGCAAACGATATTACACAGCCAAAGCCTATACGTGGTAACTTTGCTGCTATTACTGAATCGCACAGCCTAACACCCTTACTACAAAGTGTATGGGATGAATCCAATACTAAAATCACCTTTGTAACTCGCTGTGCAATTAAAATCTCTATTTTTATTTTTTTACGCCCTACCGAAATCAGAACTTTAAAGTGGTCTGAATACAATAAAGAAAGAGGAACTTTAACAATTCAACCCTCTAAACAAAGTAATGATCAGCCTAAGAGTGTTTTAATCATTCCTTTGGCTAAACAAGTAGTTGAAATATTAGATGAACTTCATAAACTCACAGGACATACTGAGTATATGTTTTATAGTAATCGTGGAAAAGAGCCTTATATCAGTGAGGGAACTGTTAATGAAGCGATTAAACGTATAGGCTTTAGAGGTGAACAAACTGCTCATGGCTTCCGAGCAACAGCTAGGACTATTCTTGAAGAACAATTAAACTTTGAACCAGCTTGGATAGAGCGACAATTAGCCCATAAAGTAAGAGATGCAAATGGTGAATCATATAATCGTACCAAGCATGTAGATAATAGAAGCATTATGTTGCAAACTTGGGCAGACTATATTATTGAATTAAAATAAATATAATCTACACAACCACATTGAAAAAATACTATAAAATTCAATAATATAGGATTATATTATTTTCACTCTATCGGAACATATATATAATCTCTAAACACCACACTTCCTTTCTTATCTATCACTTCACACTTAATATAATGAAGCCCTTTAAAACTACAATCTCTTTTAAATTCTTTTGTTGTAAAGAAATATGCTATACTTTGTGCATTTTCACCCTTTAACTCTTGCGAATCCTCTTCCTCCTCAAGATATTGTTTTAAAATTTCTTCATCATTAAAACCAGAATTATTTTTTTTATAAAAGATAACTTTATACATTTCTCCGAAATTTAAGCTATTTGCTGTTAGTACAGCTTTAATCTTTGATTTTTTTTGAATAACTTTAGAATTTGAATAATAATCTGATTCATGATTTGTGTTTGGATTAACCAATTTGGCACTTAGATTGAATTTATTATTTGGAATAATTTTATCACTATCGCTTACATTAATTGCAATAAAACTCTTTAACTCCAATGGCAATGGCAAACCTAAAATATATTTATGAGTTTTCAATGATCGCATAATATAATTCAATTTACTTCCATCAGCTTTAGTATAATTAGGATTATAAATAAATTTTTTTTCTACATATACTCCATTTTCTATAACTTTTTTAATTTCACTAAAATCATGTGGAAAATTAAAAAATTCCAAAAGTCCCTGCCCCATCATAATATTATTTTTACTTGCTAAACCTTGAAGCTTTGCAGCAAGGTCAACAGGTAATCCCGTAGGCGAAACTTCTCCTACATGCCCGAAACCGTAATTAGCCCAAAGTACGTCATCAGTATCTCCGAAATTGCAACCTACACGAAAGCCAAAATCAAGTACATCAAAATCGCTTTTTTGTTGTTTAAGCCATGGCTTAATAGTCTGCTCGAGTATAACTGTAAGCATTGATCCAGCATTAAGGCAATCTAAAATTGACTGTGAACGACTAATCTCACGCTTAGTTGAACCAAAGAAACCTAAGACAGCATCCCCCATAATTCGATGTACATGACCATCAAATGCGTGAATTACTTCAATACAACTTTTAATTACTGCATTTTTAAACTTATAAATAAATTCAAGATCATTAGGATATTTAAGTGATAGCTTAGTTGAACCTTTAATATCAACAAACATAGTCGTGATATAATGTTTTCTTTGCCCACCATTAACTAAATCTTTAAAATCAGGATGATCTGCTATTCTTCCCATATTGATAGAATTTCTAAGCCCAAATGCTTCCCGAATTTTCAATTGTAATTTATACTGCTCAGGCTCATTAATAGTGAGTTCTAAAGATTCATTTAAATTACTTACACTTTTTTGAACATCAGAATATGACTCTTGCACCATAGATGAATCGAACCCGATTGAATCCATCATAGGTACTGTATTTTTTTCCGCATACACAATTTTTTCAAAATCACTTATAGAAAAATCAAAACTCATTTTTTATACTCAAAAACTAAATATTAATCTTAGAAACACAGGTAAAAAATAAAATTAAAATACTGCAAATAACTGTATTTCTTACCATCACATTTACTTTTTCATAATCATCAAATTTTTTATCTGTTACTTTAGCCATAATATATACTTGATGAATTAAATCTTGAAGCTGATCATTTTCTTTTTTTGTATTAACCTGATCCTTGAAGCTATCAAAACTTAAAAATTTAGCAACATCACTATAAAAAATAGTAGAAAGTTCACTTTCATTTTGAGGTTCAGCACTATTAGCACTCCTCATTCTATTAGGATGTATCACAGCCATACAACGTATATACCATTCATAGCATAAATATAAAAAAATAAGATATAGAAACACTATTATTCCAGTAAAGCAATCTAACTTATTGAAAGTTATACCCCACCCTACTAAAGCTGTAATTGCTGCCAACATACTTGATAAAAGTGTAATATGATTAGAAGCTTTTGTATTAGCTAATTGAACGTACTGATCATATCTACTCAACACCTTGAAATAAAATTCAATTTTTTCTTTTTCCAAGAGCATTCTCAACTTATTTTTTAAAAATTTCTATAGATTTATTAATAATAGAGGAATTTTAAAATTTTAAAAAGTCGATCTTAGATAAAATAAATTAAATTGACAGAACTTTCTAATTGATTTGCGACATGCCCATATTTTGAGCACCTACCATATATCACAGAGCAAAGCTATTAGGAAGTATTCAACCGACTGACAATATTAGATCAATTGCTTACAGCAACAGAGGGCGAAAGTTAAACAAATATGATTGCCTGTATTAACCGTTGTGCATGATTACTGCTTTTTGACGCTGTTGAGCGAAGCCGAGTGCGGAGTAGTACCGTATGGGGGCTAGGATCATGTACGCCGATATATATATTCACAAGGTACTGCTAACAATACCACGTCCTCTCGAACGACTTTCCTTTAATTTGAAAATACAAGGAAAGTTCTTATGAATTACTATACCCCTCTAAAACGCTTTCATTTGCGATTACAGCCACTTTATAACTGCGTGATACAATCCAATAGGTTAGATATTCATCGTTGAATCTGAGAGATTCTGTGAGCATTAAATTTCAATTTATTAGCTCTATAGATTAGTGCCTTAAATTAATAATTTTTAATTACTAATTTTATTTTAATTGTAATGGGTACAAAACAGAAATTTGACAAACTTAATACTTGTTGCTATACGTGAATTATTAACTTTCATAAAATATTCATTAGTACAAAAATTACATAATTTGGTACAAAACTATTCCAATATTTTGATCATTTAGAATTATATAAAAATCTATTCATACAGCTCCTTATTGGCTGTATGTTGTCATCAAAATTAATCGGTATATATTACTAGATACATATAGATATATAACAAATTATATCTAGATTAAATATTTATTCTATATATTACACCTTTTAATTAGTTTACATCTTCATTATTTATTAGTTACTCGTTGCACCTTAACTATCCTGTACTAATTTATATATCACATACATACAAGTATTAAAATTCATAGAGCTACATACCAATGCCAAAGACAGTAAAATCAGTATCTAAAGGATACGCATACAATACTCATTACGAGCTAGACCCTAGAAAATTAGAATCAATCATAAGACTGTTAGAAGATAGTAGAGACTATTTAAGTAAGGCTTATGCTGTACACATAGTAATTACATTAGAAAATAATGATTTTGATGTATCATTAATAAATAAAACATTAGAAAAAATATTAAATAAAATGAATACTCGGTTATGGTTATTATATCATACGAGAATTTACAGAAGATAAAGGTTATCATTTACACCTATTACTTATATTTAGTACAGGAGAATATAGAGCTTTTACATTACTTGAAGAAGTAAACAAAGCTATCAACTTATTGCCTTTAGTAAATGGATCAATAGCACAACAAAGATGGAAGAAATACACCAAAGGAAAAGTAAGATATTTTCATAGGTTAACTAATAAATCAGAGCTATATGATGCTGTACTGAGATATTCATATTTTGCGAAAAAAGAAACAAAAGTAAATGCGAAAGTAGCATCCAAGTACCCTAAACCTGATAAGACAAAGCAAGGGCAATCTAAAAGAGTTAGAAATAAAACTATACCAAATAATTAAAATAAATGATAAAATTCTATTTATTAAAAAACTTATAAAAGGAGATGAAAATGTTTGCAGCAATGATTAGAGGTCTTACAAGTCTTCATAATGATTTAACACATGATGCAAAGATTCAGAAAGAAAAGGAATTAAAGCAGGAGAAAGAGAAAGAGTTTGAAAGATTATTCAGCGAGTTATCAGCTAAAGACTGTAGTAAAATTAAAAATTTAAACCAAGTTCGTGGGATTGGATTAGATATAATAGCTTATGAATCTAAACTACCAATTGAAGTTATCAACAAAGTCATTTATGGTCGTTTCTATAGATAATTTTTAATACTATGAGGGTAACTTTAATAATATAATCTTACCCTCATGCTGTATAATTAAATAACTACCAAATCCCTTTAAATGAAAATTCATCATTTAATACGGCTTCAACTAAATCTTTAATATTTTTAAATTTTTTACTATCTGTCTTATGATGCTGACCAGTTGCAACTATTTTTCCGAAAAAGCTAAGTTTTGATCTATCATTTTCCATATATGATCCAAATTCATATTTTATCGGCTTGAAGTTATTCACATAATCTTTCAATAATGCCATATCTTCTAGCACCTTATGATATCCATAATAACAATTATCTTTTGTTTCCTCAGTAATTGGCTGATTAACTGGATAAGGAGCAATATGGAGTTGTATAGTTGAAGACCATTTATTATATTTAATAGTCGCATCACATTCTAATGATGTTGGTCTAAATTCAGGTCTATCTCTGTGATAATCCACTATCTCAATTGAGATAACTGCTGTTTCATATTGAGCTTTTGCCGAATAATTATCTCTCGTTATTGTAAATCCTTCTGATTTAAGAAAAGAACAAAAATCATCCAAAATTTCCGTCCTAATTCTAATGACTTCACTCCCCCATTTTTCATTTAACTGTCTTTCTAAATCTTGTTTAGAAAGGTTGCTTTTAAATTTATCTAATGCCATATTTCCTCTACTTATTTACTGTATTTAAAAGTTATCTAATAAATTTAGATAATTGGTTAACTAATCAATTATTTAATTTTCGGAAATTAACATATGTATGAAACATACTTCTATTAATTTTCAAAAATTACCATTTTGAAATTAAATATATACCAATAAAGAAGATAACTAGCACTTTCACTAAACCTAGAAAACTAGTACCGACTTCTTCTAATGGATTATCTGGATCGTAGCCTTTGATTTTATCTCTACCAATACCATGATACCTTTTATAACTATCATCATAATGATCTAATTTATCAGAATTTTTCATTAATGATTCAAAACTATTATTTTCTATACTACGGATGTTAGTTGAATGACTAGATTTTTCCTTTACTATTTCTTTTTCATTATTACAAGAAATATTAGACAAATCTTCCCCCGATTTAATTTTATTTACTAAATCCTCTAAAGAGTTACTCATTTTATCCCCAATATTAACATATAAACATTATTGATTCTAAATCTTCAACTTCACTACTCGTATATTTTTTTAAAAATAGATTAGCCATTTCTAATAAATCTTTATCATCATAAAAATATACCTTAGCAGCTTGATTCAATAAATCTATAACCATACGTATTGTATTATTAAATTCACCCTTTAATACTATTTTTAATTTATCAATTTCTAATTCATACAAGAAAATTCTTGTACCAATAATCATTGCTCTAATAGTACTTGAATTATAGATTGAGTCATTATTAACTCGATCGATTGATTTTATGACCTGTTCATCTAAATTTGTTTGAGAATACCCCAATCTGTTACGAAATGCAGTAGATATAGAATCATGACTTTCATCAAAATCTATCGCTAAACTTCTAAATAGAGCAATTGAACATGCTCGACCAATAGAGTTACTATTTTTATTTGTTCCTGCGACAAAAACTGACAGGCTTAAACGGATAGAAGCATAGATTAGAGCTTCTTCAGTTTTATTAGTTCTTCTTCCAATATCTTTATGTAAATTATCTATTGCTGATATAAAAGCTTTTCGTACAAATTCTTGATCACTCATTTTTACTTCTTTTTTCCTTATGATGCACATATGTCTTTCTAAATTTTATTTTACACCGAAAACTACGTTTTACGCAGTAAAAATTATTCTTAAATATACGAAATTCGTAAGAACATTCGCAATAATATTCTTACTTATGACTCAAGATGCAAAATCTAGGTTCTGTAGCAGACTCAAAATGGTACGCAAAAGTAATAAAATTACACAGGAAAAATTAGGTCTTTTAATTGGGTTAGATGAATTTGTTGCGAGTACACGGATTAATAGATATGAAAAAGCTGTACATATCGCTGATCCCAACACTGCTGAACGCATTGCACAGGTGCTTGATGAACCTCTATCATTTTTTTATGCCGAAACAGAAGAACTAGCTGAACTTAACAGAATTTTCTATCATCTTGACTTAGTCAATAAACAACAGTTATTGGCATTTGCTCGTGAACTCATCTCTATAGCGAAAGATTAAGAAACAACGAAACTTTTAACTTAAGCTTATGTTTTTATTTTTTATTTCTTACAATCCAAAAGAAACAGAAGCTCATACTTTTCTTATGAAATGAGCTTCTGTTGGTAGACTATTACAGATGCAGATACTTTGAAAAACACTCTTGAAAGTCTGCAATGTCATACCCTTTCTTTGTCTGTTCTCCAAAACGGATTTGTTTTGATGAGATATTAAACTGTTTAAGAATCTGAGCTAACTGACGAGGTGTGATCTTCCCGCCTTTATTCAAATATCTCCAAGCAGCTTCATCATCCTCACATAGAGCATGTATTAAATCTATAGTGGATAAACGATCTATTTTCTGCTCTGCAAATACTCTTCTGATATCAAATAACATCAATTCATTAACATGAGGTTCATCAGAATTAATCTTACAAATCTCTATGGCTGCATTTCTTGCCTCTTGTGCTATTTCAACACCGAGCAACTCAGCAATTGATAATAGAGGTTCCCAACAATCTTTTTGACGGTCACTCAATATATCAGGCATTTGAGGTTCATGCGTTGCTAGTAATTCAATATGATCACTCGACCATCGTGCTAGAAGCTGCTTAACATTTTCAAAATCACTTTTATCTGCTTTACGCAAATTTTCCTTTTTTATATGTTTGGGCTTGGGGTACATGTTATACACAATTGATCTGGATTCAATCGTAGATGGTAAATTACCAATACCAGCAATTGCTTTTGGACCAAACACATTAAATTCAGTCGGTTCATTATCCTGCCCCACACAACGAATTACACTCCCAGTACTTTCAAACCCAGCATTTACAATACCTCGTAAATCTTCACTTCTATTTAAAAAAGTATCTGCTTCATCAATGAGTACCGTAGGCTTGTGTTGCTCTATATAACGAAATAATGCTGCTGGCGTTATATTACTTGTAGAAACAGGATTATGGCATAAGCAACCTATTAAATTGAGTAGCTGAGATTTTCCAGCTCCTTTGGTAAATGCTGTAATAGCCAGAATTGGGGCTACTTTAAAAGCAGGCACACACCATGTACCAATTACCCATAAAGCACCAGTTGTGATTTGATAAGGTTCACAATAAATAAAGCGATCAATTGTGGAGCATAAAGCCCCATACACGTGTCTGCCAAGGTCTTTCTTATCAGGATTTAAATGCTCTTCACTTTCTCTTTTTACCTTTAATTCTTCGGTTGGCAGAGCAGTTATATTACTGCTATCGTTTTTATGAAACATAACTATTCCCCTGTTCCGAAATAGTTGGTTTGTCGAACTGAGCAAGCCATTCATGTACTTCATGGCAATGCCATCTAGTCAATGTATTAACTTTAACAGGAGCTGGGAAAGTGCCCATTTTTACCCATTTCCATAAGGTAGACCGCTTAATAGGCAAGAGAGGTAACATTTCCTTTGCACTAATCAACCCCTTTTGTGGCAATTCACACTGCACCACATCTAAAGGAAAAGAGTTACTTTTACCAACAACATTATCAATATTCATAAATAATCCTACATGATTGATTTAATTAATCATTTAATTAATGACTAGGATTATTTTGCAAGATTTATTCAAATGTTTTCTAGCTTCATCTTGATCAAAAACCACAAAAAAAAAAGGATCAAGGTTTAAAGTCACAATACATCTATATCTTCTTCAAAAATTTTATCAATTATTGACTGACCTTCATCCATGCTATTTATTACTTTTTGCCAATTATTACTAAAATTAGGTACTAAAAATTCCAGAGAAATATCCTGCTTTACATATTCAAGTACATCTTTTTTTATGCCCTCTTTATCACCGCTCATCTGGTTAGGCTTTTCTCTATGGTTTTTTAAACGCATATATCTTATTACCGTAGGAATAATTAGTTTGAATAACTCTTTATCACTAATCTTTTTCTTTTTCCCTGTAGTTTCCTCAACAACATTTGCAATACCTTCTTTAAATTTAATAGCTTGGCTTTTTAAAAACATACACTTTTTTGAATCAAATTCTTTTACATTGGATTTCCTATAAATAGTGTACGTTTGATTTTTATAAAAATTTAAATTTTTCTCTATCTCTCGTTCTTGTCCCTCATCACCCAGTAAAATTATTTTTTCTTTTTGTGTAAGGTTTGCTGTCAGACGTATTTTACTCAATGAAAATTTTATAGGTGTATCATCAATTAGATTACTTACAAATGATTCTGTAGGATCAGGAGTGATATATCCACGAAAATTAACGTAACAAGGGCAATGAATATCTCCAAGTCGTCTATCCGCTAAATAACTGGATTCGTTAAATGTTCCTTTTCTAAATTTTTCATTATAATCAGCAAAATTCATATCAATACTAATGCTTAATAGACCATCCCATAAGAAACAAGGAGTCAATTGAGATTGCGCCACTAGCTTCCAAAGCTCTAGTTTATTTATACCCAATATACTTATCACTTCCTCTATATCACAATACTCCTCCTTTACACCTTCACGATAGCTTAAGATATTATTTTCTAAACATCTAACATGATATGCAGAAATTTCATTGAATAGGTCAGTCATAAGCCCTCTCTTTAAATCCAAAGTTTTTTTTACAAAAGTAAACATTCCGTTTACATTTAGGTCTATGATACAGAGCTTATAAAGACTAGCCAATCATTCTATTTCTTTTATCCTATGGGGTTATATTTAACAGTACATCTAACGGTATAAATAGATTTATAAATTATTTTTAACATTTAAAAACAAACGCTTATATTGACAATCAGAATCCCCGTAGGGACGCCAAATTCAAAAAAGCCACTGCATCTTTAAGACAGTGGCTTTTTTATTGGTTATTTATAAATAGAGCTGCTACAAAATAATTATTTTGAAAAATCTATTTTATTATTCTTAGCATATTTTCTACCCTATACTAAAAATAGATCAAAACCATAAATTTAAACCTAATATGCAAATCCGTTTATTTCACTTACAAAATTCACGTTCTCAGCGCATCGTTTGGTTTTTAGAAGAATTAGGACTTCCCTACGAGTTAGTCATCAACCACCATTCAAACACAGATCAAAAGAAAAATTCACCGCATCAATTATCGAAATTTCCTACCGTTGAAATAATAAATCAAGAGCAAATTTTTATCTTAGCCGAAACTTCAGCGATTATTGATTACTTGTCTTATCTATATCCCCAATTAGGGCAAACTAAATTATTAGGATCACAACTTCAAAGTTTTTATTATTGGAAAAATTATTGTGAAGCCACATTTATTCCAGACCTATTACTCAAACAAATTTTTCACCAAATTGTACAACGTACACCATTTCCTATTCGCTTCGTTTCAAAATTTTTAAAATATGGATTTGATCAAGGCTATTTAAATCCATCGTTACAGCAACAAATAACCATAATTGATAAGTATTTAAAAGATCATTTATGGTTTGCTGGGGATCAATTTACGGTTGCAGATATTTTGATGTGGTTTCCATTATTTGCTTGCGCACAAAACAACCATCAATGTAAACATATACAGCGTTATTTAGCTCAAATAGAAAACAGACCAGCCTTTAAAAAATCTTTAATCAAAGGACAATGGTCTGCTTCTACGTTTCAATCTTATTGGACGATGGCGTGGTAATTCAGTTATGCTGATTTACGCGAATTCACCCGACCTTTAACAACAGCCTTGATATTGCCTTTTGCATAATTCAAAAACACAATTAAAGGTGACAATTTAGGATTTGGTTTTTTACCCTGCCCAATCGCTTTAAATTGTGCCGCATACCAAATAATTTCCATGATTGCCATTTTATCAACAAAAGGAATCCCTGTTTTAATTTTATTCACGGCATAACGTACATCATTGCCTGCAATTAAACGATCAGTAAGATCCGTTTCCACTGCAAGTGGTCGAGCAATACCAATAAAATCACATGCACCACTTTGAAGTGCTGCATTCATTCCTGCTACTGTACGGAAACCACCCGTTACCATCAATTTGCACGCCACATGCTGACGAATTTTTTCAGCAAATTCTAAGAAATACGCTTCTCGTGCAATGGTACTGGCTTTACGTGATTCAGCTTTAGCACCTGCCATTGCAGGTGCTTCATAGGTACCACCTGAGATTTCGATAATATCAATACCAGCTTCATCAATGGTTTTGAATACAGTAATGACATCTTCTTCTGTGATTCCACCACGTTGGAAATCAGCTGAATTAAGTTTCACAGAAATAATAAAGTTTTCTGATGTTGCAGCACGGACAGCCTTATAAATTTCCACCAAGAAACGCATACGATTCTCAATCGAACCACCCCATTGATCGGTACGTTTATTGGTTAATGGAGATAGGAACTGGCTAATCAGATAACCATGAGCCCCATGAAGCTGCACACCTTCAAATCCTGCTTTTTCACACACTGCTGCGGCTGTTGCAAAACGTTGAATAATATCTAAGATTTCTTCATGTTTAAGTTCTCGAGGAGTTCCAAACATTGCTGCAAGCATTGGACTAAAAGGAACTGCCGATGGCGCAACAGTTTCTTTATTCAAACCTTTTGGACATTGGCGACCAGGGTGAGACAATTGAATCAACTGCACCATGCCATATTTTTTACCAACATCAGCCCATTGCTTTAATTTTGCTAAGTCACGTTCAGTTTCAATCGCAACCACGCCAGGCTCATTTTTGGCAGCAATATTGACCATCACATTGCCTGTAATCGCACAACCTAAACCACCTTTTGCCCAAGCCTCATACAAGCCTATGTGCAATTCATTTGGCTGCCCTTCGTGATTAGCAAGTGCTTCACTCATTGCCCCTTTTATAATACGGTTTTTAAATGTGGTATTACGAATTTGAATACTGTCTGCAATCTGACTCATGGTCATCCTCTGTCTTCATTAGAGTATTTGCTCTAATTTAATCTGATTATTGTAACTGTCAAGCGTTCTTCCGATAAACTGACAATATCATATGTCAATTTAATTTCAATGCTAATATTCGCTCGCGGCAATCAATTGACGGGTATACGCTGTTTGAGGCTGACTAAATAAAAGTGCTGTTGCTTGATATTCCAATACTTTCGCATGATGCATCACCATGACTTTTTGGCACAAGGCTTTAATGACTTGCAAGTCATGACTGATAAATAAATAACTAATCTGCTCCTGTTGCTGTAAACGACGCAACAACGCAATGATTGAACGTTGTGTTACTCGATCCAAGGCAGAAGTTGGTTCATCTAGAATAATCAGCTTCGGTTTTAAAACTAAAGCGCGTGCCAGTGCGACCCTTTGTCGTTGACCACCTGAAAGTTGATGCGGATATTTGTTTTTATCCTCCAAAGAGAGTTCAACTTTCGTTAAAACGTCATCAATTTCCTCATCAGATCGTTGCTTAGTAATATTTTGAAGGTGAAGCCCTTCCGCAATAATTTGTTCAACAGACATCCGAGGATTTAGGCTACTAAATGGATCTTGAAATACAATTTGAAAATCACGGCGTAGGGGGCGAAGTTGTTTTTGATTGAGTTGATTTAAGTTTTGAAACTGCAAGCAAATTTCGCCTTCACTTGAAATCAAACGTGCAATCGCTAAAGCCAATGATGATTTTCCCGAACCACTCTCACCAACAATACCCAAAGCCTCGCCTTTGGACAAATTGAAATGTATTGAGTCCGCTGCGACCTTATACGCTTTAATTTGGTTCAATAAACCACGTTTGATAGGATATTTGACCGTGACATTTTTTAGTTCAAGTAATGTCTCGCTCGGCGTTAGCGATAGAGCTTGTCCAAAGTCGTGATTGAGTAAATTTCGTGTATATGCAGTTTTGGGATGTGTAAAAATTTCAGTCGTACTACCCTGCTCTTCTACCTGACCTTGATTCAGCACGACCACATGATCTGTATATTGCTTAACCAGATTTAAGTCATGGCTAATCAAAATCATCGCCATGTTTCGTTGCTGTTGTAGTTTTTTTAATAAAGCTAAAATTTGCGTCTGTAAAACCACATCCAATGCTGTTGTTGGTTCATCCGCAATCAAAATCTCTGGCTCTAAAGCCAAAGCCATGGCCAACATCACACGCTGTCGTTGCCCACCCGACAACTCATGTGGATAGCATTTAAGAATTTGCGCTGCTTCAGCAATCCCAACACCCTGCAATAAAGAAAGCGTCTGTTGTCGAATATCCACTGTAGAAACACCTTGCAAAATCAAGCTTTCAGCCATCATTTTTTCTACACGATGCAAAGGATTTAATGCAGTCATTGGTTCTTGGAAAATAATGGCAATCCGCTTGCCTCTAATCTGCTGTAACTGAATTGGACTTAAAGACAACAGCGCTTGACCTGCAAACTCAACTTGTCCTTGTACTGTTAGATTATTAGGTAACAATCCCAATAAAGCCAAAGCACTGATTGATTTACCAGACCCACTTTCTCCCACAATCGCAACAGTCTGTGCAGGGTAAACATCAAAACTCAAATCTTTCACAAGACGATGTCCTGTTTCATTGTGAATGCTGAGTTGCTTAACCCTTAATAAAGCTGGATTTGAAACCGTATTATCGTCTTGGGTCGAATGCATCACGCGCCGCCTCCCCAATATAAATCAGTAAACAAAGTACAATTGCTAAAGTAAAGAATCCTGAAAGTACCAACCAAGGTGAATCTAGGTTATTTTTACCCTGTAATAATAGCTCCCCAAGTGAAGCAGCATCTGGTGGTAAACCATAACCCAGAAAATCTAATGCAGTTAAAGCGATAATATTGGCGGTCAACATAAAAGGTATTTGTGACAAGCTAGAACTCATGGCATTGGGTAAAATATGCTTAAAAATAATTTGATGATCACGAACACCCAAGGCTTGAGCCGCACGAACATAATCAAAATTTCGGGCACGCAAAAACTCTGCTCTGACTAAACCCACTAATTCTGTCCAACCAAACAACAACATGATTAAAAACAACCAATAGACACTAGGGCTAAACATACTGACCAAAATCATGACGATAAAAAGCATAGGTAAACCACCCCATACTTCTAAGACACGTTGCCCAATTAAATCGATCCAACCACCGTAATAACCCTGAATTGCACCGACAATAACACCAATCACGGCGGAACAAAGTGTCAGAGCAAAGCCAAATAGGAGAGAAACACGCAAACCGTAGAGAATACGAGCGAATACATCTCGTCCCTGATCATCCGTTCCAAGCCAGTTTTGTGAACTCGGTTTGGAGGGAACTGGTACAGTAAGCGAAAGATTTGGTGACTGATAAGAAAATGCAACGGGTGGAGAAATCATCCAGCCTTGATTTTGAATTAGTTGTTTTACCGCAGGGTCTTGATAATCTGTTGCCGTTTCAAAGACACCACCAAACGTGGTTTCTGGATAGTCTTTAAAAATAGGAAAATAAAAAGACTGCTGATAACGAACCAACAAAGGTTTATCGTTAGCAATAATCTCAGCAAATAATGACAAAATAAAAATGATTAAAAATAGAATGAGACAACGAACGCCCAATTTATTTTGTCCAAAACGGTGAAATCGTGCGCGCATCAGAGGTGACATCATTTTCCACCCCTCGCTTCAAAATCAATCCGAGGATCAATCATTTGGTAAAGCAAATCACCAATTAAACGTAAAATCATTCCAAATAAGGTAAATAAGAACAAAGTTCCAAAAATTACAGGATAATCACGTTGGGTGATTGCTTCAAAACCCAACAAGCCAATCCCATCGAGATTAAAAATGATCTCGATAAATAAGTTACCGACGAAGAAAATACCCACCAATGCTTCGGGCAAAGCTGCAACCACCACTAAAATGGCGTTACGAAAAACATGCCCATAAAGTACCTGATTGTCATTTAAACCTTTTGATCGTGCCGTCAGAACATACGGTTTTTTTAATTCTTCAACAAAAGAATATTTGGTCAGATAGGTTCGTGCAGCAAAACTCCCCAATACCATACTCAGAATCGGCAAACTCATGTGCCATAGATAGTCTTTTATTTTGGCGAAAAAACTTAACTGATTAAAGTTTTCAGAAACTAGTCCTTGTAATGGAAACCACTGTAGATAACTCCCACCTGCAAAAAAAACGATGAGCAGAATCGCAAAAACAAAAGATGGAATGGCATAACTCACAGCCAATAACAGCGAAGTTGATTGATCAAACAGCAGACCATTCTTTTTTGCTTTCTTGATGCCAAGTGGAATGGCAATCAGGTAAATCAGGAAAGTGCTCCACAACCCTAACGATAAAGTGACAGGCAGTTTTTCATAAAGCAATTGCGTAACAGGTTTATCTTTAAAAAAGCTTGTACCAAAATCAAATGTTAAATAGCCTTTGATCATCAACCAGAAACGCTCATGTGCAGGACGATCAAAACCATATTGTGCTTTAATTTTATCAATCATTTCAGGACTGAGACCACGTGCGCCCTGATATTGCGCCAAGTTACTTAGGCTAGATGAAGCGCTTGCTCCTGTACCTAAACCCTGTGCATTTTGTATTTGTTGGATGGCTTGTTCGACAGGCCCACCTGGCGCAATTTGGACAATAATAAAGTTAATCAACACAATGAAAAATAATGTCGGGATCATCAATAACATTCTTTTCAGAATATAGTGAACCATCTCATAAGATCCTTCATTATTTTAAGTCAGATTTTCGTATTGGTTGATCGAGTTTATTAGCTTTTACACGATCCACCCACCAATATTCCCATCCTACAAAAAGTTTCGGTTTTATTTTCGGTTGCTGATACATATCCCAATAAGCAAACCATCGCTCAGGTTTACCGTAGGTCAGAATTTGATAATAACCTGCACGCAATAAACGATCGAGTACATGAGTATACAGGACTACTTCTTCTCGGGTTTTTGCAGCGACAATTTTGTTAATCATCTGATCAATTACAGGGTTCTTTATCCCTGAATAGTTATAATTTCCTGCTTCATCCGCAGCAGCACTCCCCCAAAACTGGGCTTGCTCTTTACCGGGTGTCAATGTCTGTGGCAATTTCAACATCATCATATCGAAATCCTGATGACGGATTCGCTCCACATATTGCGGAACATCCACCTGTCTGAGGTTAACTTGGATTCCCAAACGATTCAAATTACGCACAAAAGGCATCAACTCACGTTGTGGGTTTTCTTGCTGCATTAATAATTCAATACGAACCGCTTTACCCTGCCGATCATATAATTGATTACGACGAATCACATAGCCAGCATCTTTTAAAATCTTTTGTGCAACCAATAAATTCTGCCGATTGAAACCACTAGCATCAGAAACAGGATAATGCCAATCTGCTAACACACCTTGTCGTATGACTGGATTTAGTTGAGAGAAGAAAGGTTTCAAGACTTTTAATTCTGCGGCGCTGGGTCGACCTGTTGCAGCCAGATCAGTATTATCGAAATAGCTTTGTAAACGCTGATTTTGATTAAAGAATAAAGCTTTATTTTGCCATTCAAAATCATAAGCATACGTAAGTGCTTTACGAAGATGAATATCATTCAGTGGTGAACGACGAATATTAAATACCAAGCTTTGAATATCGAGCGGTGTCCCCAAACGTGCTTTGTATTTTTTGATCTGACCTGCTTGCACGGCGGGAAAATGATAAGCTGTCATCCAATTACGAATATTTTTTTCTTCATATAAATTAAATTGGCGAGATTTAAAACCCTCAAAACTAACATCTAAATTTCGATAATACACATATTTGAGTCGATCAAAATTATACCGTCCTTTATTGACTGGCAAATCCTTGGCCCAATAGTTTGGACTGCGTTTATAAGTGATACTCCGCCCTGCATCAATTCGCTCAACAATATAAGGCCCTGAACCTACAATCGGTTGCAATGTCACACGTGTAAAATCTTTATTTTTCCAATCCAATTTTGAGTAGATCGGTAGACTCGCCAAAATCAGTGGCATTTCCACATTATTCTTGGACTTAAAAATAAATTTGACCTGATACTTAGAAATCACTTCTGTTTTTGCTAAATCAGACAAATACATTTGAAAGCCTAAATTGGCTTTGGTTTGGTAAGTGTCAAAGGTGAATTTAACATCTTCTGCGGTCAAGGGCTGACCATTGTTAAAACGGGCTTGAGGGTTTAAATGAAAGATCACATCTTTAAGATGATCAGGATCGTAACTCACTTTCTCAGCTAATAATGGGTACATGACGCGTGGCTCATCTAAAGCACGATCCATTAAACTATCAAAAAGATAATTTACACCTTCCGTAGAACTCCCTTTGCCATTCATGCTATTTAAATTATCGAATGTGCCTAAACTAGATTGACTTAGCATTCCCCCTTTAGGTGCATTCGGATTGGCATAAGGCATCGCATTTAACTTTGCATATTTGGGTTGAACATGCATGGCTAAATAAGGTGTCGTCTGCATAGTAGCGCATGCGAACTGAGCAAAAAGGCTTAGCCCACAGAATAGACTAAGCCTTTTAACTAAAACAAATTGATTCATTCCTAATTACAGATTTGGAACTTTAATCACATCACCAATACGTAGTTGTGTACTTGGAGTGAGATCATTCATTTCAGCAAATGCACTGGTGTCCATACCATATTTACTTGCTAGACCAATCAAAGTATCACCACGTTTTACTTTGTATTCAGTCACTGTTTTAGGGACTAAAATACTTTGACCACGTTGCAAACTTGCATTGGCTTTCAAATCATTTAACTCAGCCAATTCACGACCAGACAGTCCAAAACGATTCGCAATACTATTTAGAGACTCACCCGCCTTCACCGTATATTTTTCAGTATTCTTGCTTGGCGTAGACTTGGCACTGTTTTTACTATTTTCAGCTTTTGGTACATCACCCGTAAGTTTTAGCTTTTGCCCAACACGAACACTACTACCACGAGATAGACCATTTAAAGCAGTTACATAATCTAGTTGTAAATAATAACGACTCGCGATGTTGCTTAAAGTATCACCTGATTTTACGGTATAAACATCTGGTGCAGTTTCTTCACGCTCTTTCTCTTTTAACTTGCTATTTGCACTGAGATTATTTTTGCTTGGTGCATCACCTGTGAGTTTTAGCTTTTGTCCAACGCGAACACCTGCTGTGCGCTCCAAACCATTTAGATCAGCAATATAATTCACAGTAAGCTGATATTTATTTGCGATCGCATTAAGACTATCACCAGATTGCACGACATATTGCTCAGGAATCGTTGAACCTGCTGGCACTTTTAAAACTTGCCCTAAACGAACACTTTTGTTGGCTTTGAAGTTATTCAGTTCAGCCAATTCACTCAATGTAATTTTAGATTTTGTTGCGATACTCGATAAAGTATCACCACGCTGTACAATATAGGACTCTGTCTTATAGTGACTTGATGCTGTTACATTTTCATATTTAACCGCACTTTTAGGTTCGACAGTTTCTTCTGTTTTTGAAACCTCATGCAGCGGTACGTTAATTTTTTGCCCAACAAATAAATTGCTGCTTGCAGTCAAACCAGAAGTTAAATCAGCCAATTCTTGATTAGATAAAGCATAACGATCAGCAATCAGTTTTAAATATTCCCCACGCTTCACTGTATAAGATTTCGTGGCTACCTTTTGCATCGTCGTTGCTTTATTTTCGACAGTGCGCGCTGACTGTTGTGGTGCGTTTAATTGAGTGTTCCGTGGATTGTTTTTTGGTTCTTTGAGCGTTAGTTTTTGGCCAACAAATAAATTATCTGTCACTGATAAATTATTATAGTCTGCTAACTGTTTTAAAGTTAAATCAAAACGGGTTGCTAAATTGGTAAGATTATCCCCTGATTGTACGACATAACTCTCAGGTTTACGCTCAACGACTTTTGCAGCCTCAACAACCTGTGGTTTTGCATCATATAAATACAGGCTTGCACCTACAAATAAAGTTCCAGTCGGATCAATCTGGTTCCACGTTGCGATATCACGCCAATTGACACCATTTTTTTGTGCAATCAAAGCCAAGGTATCGCCTGGTAACACGACATAAGTGCTACGTTTTCCTTTCGGTGCAACCACAACAACATCTGTATCCGTTTTAATATACGGCTTTCCTTGATTGCGTTTGGCATCTTCACTATTTGCTGTCGCTGCATCTTCAACTAAGTTCTTTGGATAAGCAAAGCCCTTGCTGACCTCAACGCCTTTCTGATCAGCAACAGATTGGCTAGTTTGAATTGCTGTTAATTTAATCTTGCCATCAAATGGATCGACAATTTCTGTACCTTGAGGTGCAATTGCTTTAATTTCAGCAACGACTTGGTCTTTTTCTGCTTGTGTCGCTTGTGGTTCTAATACTTGAGTAACTGTTTTCTTCTCGCCGGTTTCTTTTACAGCGGCAATAATTTGTTCACGCTCTTTAACCGAAATCGGTGGCTCAATCTTAACTGGCTTTACATTTTCCGCTGGTGTAATCGCAACGGGAATACGCGGGGCACTAGGTACATCGGCAGCAGCAGCAAATGAAGCTAATGCATCAGAACCTCGTGGTGTATTGGTTTTAGTCAGCGTTGATGTTGTTGGGCGCGTTACTACTGTATTACTTGCCGTTAAAGGCGGTGGTGTCTTAGTTGACGGTGTAATCGTCTGACCTGAGTTGATATTGGTTCGAACTGTGGTAGTAGCGACATTAGATGTATTGTTATTCATTGCAGGTGGTTGGCTATTGCTTGCCCAGAAACCACCTGAACTTACTTTTCCAGAACGTAATTTCGCATCGACTGACGGACTTAAATCTGCAGGAATTAAAATACGCATTGGGCTCATTGGATCAACGGTTTCACCGCGATGAGCAGGGTTCAAAGCATACAATTCCGCACGGCTTAAGCCTGTAATTGAAGCAATTTGATTCATATCCAAAGGTGCAGCTAAACCAACTTCACGGAAGTGTGGACGGTTTGCGATAGGCGGCAAACTTACGCCATAGGCACTTGGATTTTTAATAATTTGAGCAACCGCCAAGAAGCGTGGAACATAGTTCATGGTTTCTTGCGGAAGTTTTAATGACCAGTAATCTGTTGGTAATCCTGCTGCACGGTTACGGTTAATCGCCTGTTGAATACGACCCGGTCCTGCGTTATAAGCAGCCAAAGCCAATTCCCATGAACCGAATTGATTATATAAACTACCTAAAAACTCATAAGCAGCGCGTGTCGACTCAACCACATCACGGCGACCATCATATAGACTGGTTTGCTGCAAACCATAAATACGCCCCGTGCTTGGGATAAATTGCCATAAACCCGCTGCTGCTGCACTACTGGTTGCAGCTGGATCGTAAGAACTTTCAATAACAGGAAGTAAAGCCAATTCGGTTGGCATACCACGGCGTTCAGCTTCTTTAACCGTATGATACAAATAACGACTGGCACGCGCGCTTAAGCGATCTAAATATGGTTGACGAGAAATAAACCAACTACGTTGTGCTTCAATACGAGAATCCCAATGGTTTAAATCCATTTTGAATCCAACCGTCATTCGCTTCCACACATCACCGTGTTTCAGTACCAATAAACGATCACCTTCAACAGCGCGCATATCGGTAGCTGATAATAAATCTTCTAAAGAATCTAAACTACTTGCATCTAAATAACCTGAACCAACTTGCTTAGATGATGATACTTTGTTTGATTGTGGTGTTGAGGAACAACCTGTCGTGATTCCCAACGCAGTTAGAGCAGAAGTGAGTACAGTGATTTTGAATAATGATGTTGCAGATGTTTGCAGCACCAATGTGTTCGATTTATACATAAAAACTTCCAGTCAACTCACGCTAGTTTATTTCTTTGATTTGCCATTGTAGTAAAGCATGTCACTTAGACAAGGCAATAATTTAACGTGATTTGCATGGAAATGTTACAAGAAATTAAAAAATATGAGTTTTGTAACCGCTCAACACCAGAATTAAGCTTTAAAATATAACTTATCTAGCTAGAGTGCTAAACTCTAGCCATATACATTCAAATAAAACATCATTTTTTATGAATGTAATCTCGTAATACAACACAAACTTTTAACTTTAGGTTTAACTATGTCTCAAACAATCACACTTTATGTTGATGGCGCATGTAAAGGCAATCCAGGTTTAGGTGGTTGGGGTGCATATATCATTACCGAACAAGGTGAACATAAACTTTGTGGCGGAGAACCTGAAACAACCAATAACAGAATGGAACTGCAAGCTGCGATTGAAGGTGTAAGTTTTTGCCCTACAGACGCACATCTGATTATTTGGACTGATTCCAATTACGTTAAACAAGGTATTACTGAATGGATTCATGGTTGGAAAAAGAAAAATTGGAAAGATGTTAAAAATCCTGATTTATGGAAAAAGTTGGATGCTGTTTGCGCTAACCGAAAAATTGAATGGAATTGGATCAAAGGGCATGCTGGACATGCTGGTAATGAAATGGCTGATCAATTGGCCAATCTCGGTGCCGAACAAACGGCTCAACAAATAAAATCTCTTGTGCAGGCTAACGCTGATACAAAAAAGCCTGAATCTGACTGGTTATTAGATGACCCATTTGGTCTCGACCTTGATGAAGCTATTGATAGCTTGGTTGAAGAAGTCGAAGAGATCAGTATCGAGGAAATTAAGCCTGATGTAGCTGCAATGAGTCACTCAATAAGCCCAAATACATCAACAACGACAGTTCACCCTCAGATTGTTATTACTGAGGCAAAAGTACACTTACAAGGCCCTCGCCAACTTATTCTGGATACCGAAACTACAGGTTTCTATTTCCAAGATGGTGACCGTATTATTGAGGTTGGTGCGATTGAAATGATCAATCGTAAACTTACGGGAAGCTCAATTCATATTTATATCAATCCAGAAAAACCTGTAGGTGACTCTGAGGATATTCACGGTATCAGCGACGAGTTTTTGCAAGATAAACCTAAATACGCAGAAATTGCCGACACACTGTTTAATTTTTTACAAGGCGCTGAAATTATTGCGCATAACGCGACATTCGATATGAATTTCCTAAATATGGAGTTCAAACGTGTTGGTCTGCCATTATTATCTGATGTTTGCGAAGTTACAGATACACTGGCTTTAGCTAAAAATAAACATCCTGGGCAAAAGAACTCTTTAGACGCTTTAGTTCGCCGTTATGAAATTCCTGCACGTGATCGTACCTTCCATGGTGCGTTACTCGATGCTGAAATTTTGGCTGATGTTTATCTCGCAATGACGGGTGGACAAGTTTCTTTTGATATGGATGCCCTTTCACAAAATGAACAAAACCCAAATAAAACCACACGTTCTCGTATCGAAGTAGATTTACCAATTATCTATCCATCAGAACATGAACTAAATGAACATGAGACTTGGGTCAAACAATTTGAGCAAAAACATGGAAGCGCTTGCCTTTTTGCAAAATAAATTTGCTGTTGAGCGTAATTTTTTGTATTTCAAGTTTTCAAACTTAAGTTATATTAACTATTAATGATTTTGCCTCCTATTCTAGGAGGTTCATGGATATAACAACTTAGGAAAGGTGTAGGTCATATGTCTTACCAAACCTCGATTCATTTCGACCCAACTGCATTATTAATAATAAAAAATGAGATCGACAATTCGATTAAATTGGTGGAGACAGCGGTCAATACGCTTGCCGAAGAACAAGCATTGCCTTTTGGTATTGATGACGCACTTAATCAGTTCGAACAGTGCACACAAGTACTTGCATTAATTGATATGCCTCATTTAGCACAAATCACTCAATATTCAGCTGAGCTTATGCGTCAAATCATGGCTCAACCGCAACAAATTAAAACTAGCGATATCGTTGCTCTCAGTGAAGGTACAACGATGTTAAAACGCTATATTGAGTTTATTTGTTTACGTGAAGTCAAAGTACCTCAGTTCTTAATTGATACGCTTAATCGCTTGGAGAAAGCTTTAGGCAAGCCAATTACCAAAGAAGGTCAAACGCTTCAACCGTTACTGGATTTCATGACACCAAACTTTAATTTGCCACAAGCACCAAGTTTGGAACAATCGAAGTATATCCACCAACTTTATAAATTATGCTTAAACAAGCTGATTAAACAAAGTGAATCTCCTCTCGATTTACAAGGAATTAAACTCGTTGGTGTTTACCTTGCAGGTTTAGCCAACAACCTACCGAGCCAACAATATTGGCAATTGGTCAATGTAGGCTTAGGACATATTGATGAGCTTTTGATTACAGAAGCACGTTTACGTACCCTTATTCAAATCGAAACGAATATTGCAAAATTCTTGGCTCAACCAACAACTTATCAAAACAGTATTGCTGATTTGGCAGATATTTTGACGATCTGCATCAGTCAAGAAGATGATTTATCACAACATATTCGTCAACAATTGAACATTGGTGATGAATTACTCAGTGATACTCAACTTCAAGTTTTGAGTCGTCATTTATACGGTCCTGACTATGAAACGGTACATACAATCAGTCAATTAATAACAAATGAAATGGCTCAAATTCGTAATGAAATTGAGTATAACCATCAAAATATGTCGGCTGAAAAAACCCAAGAACTACAGCAAAAGTTAACTCAACTTTCTAATGTATTTAAGGTGCTTAACTTAAATGAAGCAGCTAAAGAATTAACTCAGCAAGCTGAAAAATTGAGTCAACCGAATACATTAACTGATGCAACTTCTATTCAACAGTTAATGAATAGCATTTTGGCATCGATGAATTCAATCGGTATCTTAGAGCGTAATTACACTTCCAGTCGTTTACAATTACGCGTCAACAATATGCAAATTTCTTTAGATCGCTTAGATGAAGCTCATCGAGCATTGTTGACTGAAACTAAGACTTTGATTGAAACATTGACTCAAACCTTAAGTTTGTATGTACAAGATCCAACAGCTAATACATTAGAAGCCCTTCCTGTATATCTGAATGAGTTATCAGGCGCTGCGTTATTCTTAGGTAGCTCTGCTCAACAAACTGCACTGTTAGGTGCAGCACATTTTGCACAGCATCGTTTGAATCAGAACGAAGCGATTGATGCTGAGCAAATCAACTGCATTCTAAATGTTGTTGCTGGTTTAGATTTACTCGTTGATAACCTAAACAATAAGCAACCTGTATTGCAATCTATGTTTGATGTGGCATTATCAAGCAGTCAGCAATTACAAAACATAGCCGCATAATGACTCAACTATCACTTGCTTATATTTTTCAACACCAAAAACTGCTAGTCGACCAAAATCTTCAACTGCCAGAAGTTGAAAAGTTAGCAAGTGATTTACCCTTGAATCATAATGATCACGTTATTGCGCGTGATCTACTTGAAAATGAAGCCATTCCCGATGGCTATCAGCTCGTTCCAATCCGTGAACTGATTCAATCATGGTCAACTACAGAATTTCTTCAAGCCAGTCGAGCAGTCCAACTATTAGAATGGCGACGTAATCATAAATTCTGTAGCCATTGCGGTCATATGACTGAAATTCACGCCAAAGAATACGCAATGGTTTGTCCAGCTTGTGGCTATCATCAATATCCTCGCGTTCAGCCTTGTATTATTACAATCATTACCAAAGGTGATGATGAAATCTTACTTGCGAAATCGGCGCATAATAAAAGTAATATGTACGGGCTAATTGCCGGATTTGTTGAAGTCGGTGAAACATTAGAAGAAGCTGTGCAACGAGAGGCTTTTGAAGAAGTCGGTTTAAAACTAAAAAATATTCATTATATGTCGAGCCAACCATGGCCATTTCCAAGTAATTTAATGATTGCTTTTCATGCTGAATATGATTCAGGTGATATTCAATTACAAGTGGAAGAAATTAGCGAGGCTCAATTCTTTAAGTTTGATCAACTACCTGAAATTCCATTTAAAGGTAGTATTGCACATGCAATGATTATGCAAATCGTTGAGAATAAAAAAGCATCTTAATCAAGATGCTTTTTTTATTTAATCTTCTAAAGCTTCATCTAAAAAATGCAAAATCGTTCGCTTGGTTTTGAAGTAATGACTTACAAAACTGGCCAAAGTCGCCACAATGGTAATGTGTCCAGTCTTAGGAATAATCATCACATGGCTATGATTACCCTTTTCTCTCAATGCCTTATCAAGATCGAAACTATTATGATTACCAACCAACTGATCATTTTCAGCCATCAATAGATAATGTTTAATCTTATTCGGATGAATAAAATAATACGGCATCACTTGTTGGTACGATATTTTTGGATCAAATGCATGTTCAGATAAAGGATCATCTTTATAGTCAAAATGATACGGGCCAGCCAAACCCACAATTGCCTTAATATTATCTGTATATTTAAATTGCTGAGGCTGAGCAGAATACACCACAGACATCACATTAAAGGCACCCGCAGAATGTCCCATCAAAATGATGTTATCGGTTGAAATATTCAATTTAACTTTATTTTGATTCAAATAATGAATCGCTTGCGCTAGATCATCGACAAATGCTGGAAAGATATTCTCTGGAGCGAGTTGATAATTAATAATAGCAACATCAAAACCTTCTCGAGCAAAGGTTTCGCCAATGAATAAATAATCTCTCTTATTACCATGTTGCCATGATCCACCATGTACAAAAACAATCAAAGGTTTTTGTTTCTTTGGATTCTTGGTTCGATAAAGATCGAGTCGATTTTTGGCTTTTAATCCATAAGCAAGATGTTCTTCTTTTTCAAAAGTATCCTTTGGCGTCAGATAATTCATCGAATAGCTTGCTAAATCATACAGGCGAAATTCCTGATAAAAGTTTTTCGCCCGTATAACATTTTCTTGTACTTGTTGAATAAGTTGCTTCATAGATTAGGGTTTAGTCGGAGTAATAGTCGCTGGTTCAGTCTGATCAGGATCAATTGCAACTGGAGTTTCAACTAAAGGTTGTGTTGAAGCACCACCAATCATCGGTGTTGCTGCTGTAGCACTTGCTACCGTTCCCGATGGTTGATCAATATTATCAATCAGTGTCACGATTTTACTCACATTACCAACTTTTTGTAAGACATCATCTAAGTCTCTTATCTCAGCAGTATTTAAACGCCCCATCACATAAAGGATGCCATTTTCAGTATGAACTAATACTTTACTGTCAGATATAACAGGCGCTCTCATTAGCAAACCACGAGTATTTGCAGTCACAGTAGAGTCCTGCATAATCGTGTTGTAATTTACTTTATCACCAACAGTAATGTAGTTATGCACAGCTTTTACATCACTCATCGCTCTTAAATTGTCTTCTGCTAATTGTTTCAAATAAGGATCAGGAACTTGCCCTGTTAATAAAACATTACTATGAAAACTTTCTATATTGATGCGTGACTGCTTAAAGCGATGGTCTAATTTGTATAGGTTGATATTTGCAGTACGCTTGATTGAAGAATCAATAAAAACCTGCCCTAGACTACGTTCACCACTGCTTGTACCAACAGGCGCCGATCCTGTTCCACCAGAAATAAAACTCGCACATCCCGATAAACTTGCAACGCAAACCAACGTCATCGTTAAACGTTTCAACACTTGGCAAGACTCCCTATCCACTAACTTGTTCAATCTACTGCACTTGTCTTGAAATGACTCAACCGTATCTCAATCCAAAGTAAACGCATGTTTAATCCATTGCTGATCATACTGCAATTTTGAAAAATCTGGTTGTACTGTTTTTGCAAGTTTCTGTGGAAAATCAAAACAGATCACATCAAAACGACAGTCAAAATTGTAATAATTGGGATATCTTTGTAAGAAGAACTGCGCCGTCTTAATAATCTTACGTTGCTGTGAATACGAAATCACTTCACATGCCCCTGCATAACTGCCTGCGGAACGGGCTTTCACCTCCACAAAAACCAGCTCATTTCCACGTTTGACAATCAGGTCAATTTCTCCAAAACGTGAATGGTAGTTTTTATTGACATATTGATACTGCTGGGACTGTAAAAATAGCAATGCCGTCTGTTCTGCCCATTGTCCCAAAAGATGTTTGTGTTGTTCCATTGTGCCCATAGCTTATTTTAAAATTTCAATGCTATTTTTCTGCTGCCTGTAACAATACGGCTGCCTGTAGATTTTACGGTCTTTTAACTCAATTGCACCTGTGCGTCCAACAAAAGAGAACTGCACCTATCCAGTTTGCTCCAAGCACTGTTGACTTATCGTCCAAGCATCTCCTCCAGAAGCTAATAAACGTTGAAATGCCATTGTTTCTGGTTGTTTCTTATAGGCTTCGATTAAATCTGCCCATTGCCCATTATATAGCGCGGGTGTATCACAAAAACTTAAACCAATTGGAATAGATTGTTCCTGCTCAATACTCATCGGTGTGACGTAAATATTCTTTTCGGGTAATGTACCTAATTGTTCCAACCAATGGTGACTCCCTAACAATAATACCCCTTCTTTACTTGATCGTTTTTGTGATACTTCATCAACAAATTCTATTTCTGATGAAAATTGATCCTTTAATGCAGAAAGCAAAAGTTCTGTTGCTGACTCAGTTCCTGTTTCTCGAACGATAAAAAGCTTTTTGATGCGATCTTTTTGAAAACGATGATTTAATGCTGCCGCATCTTGTTGCTTTGCTAGGCTAAATTGCCAAACGTTATCACTTTGAGTATTAACATCATTTAAAGCAAGCACTGGAATTTGAGGATTCATTTGAGTCACCTCTTCAATTTCAGTTCGTAGTAAGGGCCCAACTATCAAATGGACGTTTTGATCTATTTTTTTCTTAAAAATCGTATCGATGCTATTTTTAGTTGAATCTACAAAAATAATTTTTTCTTTACCGCCAGATGCTGTATAAGCACTCAGAAAACCGCTTTTGATGCTTTGACTCGCTCGCGCCATCGCACCCGATTCAGGTAGAATCACAAGTATGTCCGCATATACAGGACTTACAAGCGCTAGCAAACCTAGCAGCAAACAATATTTTTTGTAATACATGAGGGAGTTACCTTTTATGAGTGCTCAATTATTTGTTGTAGCAACCCCGATTGGGCACTTAGATGACATGACCTTTCGTGCGATTGATATTTTAAAGTCTGTATCGGTGGTTGCGGCAGAAGACACTCGTCAATCTGCTCAATTATTTAAACACTATAATATCTCAACACCGTTAACAGCGTGCCATGATCACAATGAAAGTAACAAAATTGATCAACTTATACAAAGAATGTTAAATGGTGAAAGTATTGCGCTGATTAGTGATGCGGGAACACCGTTAATTAGTGACCCTGGATTTAAATTAGTACGCGCAGCACAAGAACATAAGATCCGCGTCATTCCAGTACCAGGTGCCTGTGCTGCAATTGCAGCTTTGAGTGCTGTAGGTTTACCAAGTGATCGCTTTAGTTTTGAAGGTTTCTTACCTTCAAAGGCTTCGCAACGAATTAGCCAACTTGAAAAACTAAAAGATGAGACACAAACACTCATTTTCTATGAAGCGCCACATCGTATTTTAGACAGTATTAAAAATATGGCTGAGGTATTTGGTGAAGATCGTCCTGTGGGTTTTGCCCGTGAAATTACCAAGACCTTTGAAACCATCAAAAAAATGACCTTAAAAGAATTGGTCACGTTTATTGAAAATGATCACAACCAGGAAAAAGGTGAAATTGTGGTTGTGGTGGGTGGTGCATCTGCGGAAAAAGATGTGGAGCAGGATAAACTGGACGAGTTGTTAAAGCGCTTATTACAGGATTTATCGGTCAAAGCTGCTTCCCAACTGGCTGCTGATTTAACGGGTATAAAAAAGAAAGTTGCTTATCAACGGGCTCTGGAACTCACCCAACAAGATCAATAAAACCTAAGGGGGGGGATTAAAAAAATCTCCCCTTATCATCTCAATATGAAATAACAATAATATGTTTTAAGCTTTAGTCATGATATTCGCTTGATCTCGTTTTCTTTCCATTCTCGCCTGCTTAATCACAGCCAAACCAGAAGAAACACCTAAATACGCAATGATAAAAGCCACCAATAAATCAGGGAACATGCTACCTGTTCCAAACACACCGACAGCAGCAATAATCACGGCGATATTGGCAATTGCATCATTGCGGCTACATAACCATACCGAACGCATATTGGCATCGCCATCACGGAATGCGTAAAGCATCAACGCAACAACCACATTAACCACAAGCGCAAGTACACCAATTGCCCCCATCACCATTGGTTCAGGCGTTATTCCAAGCCACCATGTCCAAATCACTTTAACAATGACGAAAATACCAAATGCGGCCATAGTCATTCCTTTCAGTAAAGCTGCGGTTGCTCGCCAATACAGGGTCATGGAGAGCACAGCCAATGAGATGGCATAGTTAGCGGCATCACCTGCAAAATCTAGCGCATCTGCCCACAATGACACAGATCGTGCTTGTGATCCTCCAATAATCTCTACGAAGAACATCAATGCATTTAGAAAGAGCGCAATCCACAAAGCCTTTCTAAACTTTGGACTAATTTTTTGTGTTGGCGAACACGTTGTGTTGCATCCACATCCTGCCATGACTTTTCTCTAAGAATCTTTTATAGTGATTAAAAACCCTTGAGTAGCTCTAGAGTCAAGCATAATGAATTTTACAATTGGGCAATTATCTAAAAAGTCAGGTGTTTCAATAGATACCATTCGTTATTATGAAAAGATTGGATTACTTGAAAAAGCAAAACGTACAGCAGGAAATTATCGACATTATTCTGAAGAGATACTTTCAGAACTTTTATTTTTAAAACATTGCCGCGAATTGGGCATAACCCTGCAAGATATTCAAAAGCTTAAGGATCTAGCCCAAGATCCGAATCAAACCTGCATGGAGGTCGATCATCTGATTGATCAATATCTTGCCGAGGTTTCACAGAAGATTAAAAATCTGGAACATCTCAAACAAGATCTAAGCCATTTAAAACAACAATGTTCACAACATCGTACCATTGAACAATGTGGCATTTTAAAAGAGTTACACCAACCACTTGAGTGCGAACATGAGTCACACCAACATAAAAAAGCACCACAACCGTGATGCTTTCTTATGTCAATTCAGACTTAATCTTGATGCTCACCTGGCGGAACTTCAGTAATGCGTCCACCACGTGCAAGAAATGCAGCTAATTCGTCTTCTAAAGCTTGGCGTTGTTTCTGCTTAGCAGTGACAGTCAATGTTTCTGCTTCTGCAAGATCTGCATCATTGGCACTTGATTCTTCATTATCAGCGCCACTTTCTGCAGCTTTCGCTTCTTCATCGTCTACCGCAGAATCTTCAGTGTTTTCGTCGTAATCATTCATTTCCGTCATATTACTCTCCCCACAATGACTAAACTCTCATCATCGTTATTTGGTCATCAGAACTTGATGAAATTTAACAAGCTCTTTTCATTTATCAAAGCAAAATATTCATTAAATTGTGCTTTTTATAACCAAATTCACTCTGATTTATAAATGATTGTTTAAAAAATATCTACTGTTTTTTAGCAAGCATAACGAGTGTGCTGTAAAGCCCCTAATCCATTCGCTTGTCGCATAAAGCGATCTTTAAACCAATCGAATTGTTCAACTTGTTTTAGACCAAAGTTCCGTGCCCAAACAAACGGAAATAATTCTGAACTTTCCAACCAACCAATCGCGGACATACTGTGCATCATGGCATCATTCTGACCTTTACGTTGGTGTTCATAACGCAATAAAGTTTGCTCATTGGCCCACACACCACGTTTTAAATCGTGCAGTAGAACATCACACAATACAGCAGCATCCAGACAGCCAATATTTACACCTTGACCAGCCAAAGGATGAATCACATGTGCTGCATCGCCGATCAAGGCTAAACCAGATTTAATATAACGCTGCGCTGCGCGAGCTTTTAGTGGAAACTGTGCTCTAGAACGAACCGCAACTACTTCTCCCAACATTTGCAGACTTTCTTGCGTCAATAGTTGCATAAACGCTTGATCGCTGAGTGCTGAATATTCATCGGCATAATCATCGGGTAAAGTCCAGACAATCGACTGCCAATAGCCGTTCTCTTGTGCATCCAAACTCGCCATTGGTAAATATGCCAGTGGACCTGTCGGTAGGAAAATTTGACGAGCCACATATTGATTAGGTTGTGTGGTTTTAATCGCGCAACTGATGGCAGCCTGTTTGTAATCCAGTACATCTAAATCGATATAGGCTTGCTCACGAACAAAAGAGTTCGCACCATCTGCACCAATCAGCAACTTGGTTTTTAGTGCTGTGCCATCCGCCAATTGAATTGACCAACCTTGTGGAATCTGCTCAATCCGAATCACTTTGACTTGAGTGTGATAGTCTTTAAGCTGCTGCAACATTTTCTGTTGAATCGCAACATTCAAGACACTTGGCTCAACCATCGAACCCAAAGCCTGATCTGATTGAGGTTGCTGTTCAGATGCATGGCCAAAATTAATTTCACCATAGCCATTTTTATTCCAGACTTGCATGCCTGAATAGGGCATTTGACGTGCTAAACCATTCCAAACATCAACTGTTTTAAGTAAGTGAATCGTCGCCTCACTCAGTGCCAATACTCGAGGATTCATGACTGCCAATGTCTTTTCTTGATCTAGCACAGGTGCAGCATCCAATACCGTCGCTTGCACCCCACCTTGGGCTAGCAATAAAGCGGTTAGACCACCGACTAAGCCACCGCCAACAATCACAACATCTAACAGCTCACTCATGCTTTTAATCCCATCGCATAGTTAGCAACCAAAGGTTTAACACCCGGAATCACATCAAATGCAATCAGTCCAGTATTACGTAATAACTTGAGAATTGGATTTTGATTACTAAAACCACGTACCACTGAATCACAGAACTTAATCACCCTTTGCTGATCAGTTAAGCGTGCTTGTTCATAAGCCAATAAATTATCAGGATTGCCAATATCATCTGACTTCGCCAATTGCTCCATCAAGAAACGAACCAACACATCTGCATCACGTAGACATAGGTTAAAACCTTGCCCTGCAACTGGATGGATGGTATGTGCGGCATTACCCATCAACACCACACGCCCAACGGCTTGCTTATTTGCCAAAACCTGAGCCAATGGATAGCTAAAACGTTTACCTGTTTTTTCAAACTTACCTGCACGATCACCATAGGTTTCCTGTAAAGCATCCAAGAAATGCTGATCATTTTCTTCACCCAACCATTCTGCTTCAGTGCCTTTCTTCACAGGCCAAACCACTGAACGGCGGTATTCACCCGGTAACGGCAACAGTGCTAACGGCCCCAACGCACTAAAGCGCTCAAAACCGACTTGTTGATGTGGTTTAGAGGTTTGTACGGTGGTGACGATGGCGACTTGATCATAATCATGTTCATCGACACCTACCCCAATGGCTTGGCGACAAAATGAATCACGACCATCAGCAGCAATCACCAACTTGGATTTTAAGGAATGGATATATTCACCATTGCGCATGGCTTCAATCTGGACTTGATCTGCATCTTGTGTGAGTGAGGTGACTTGCACACCATCAATCAACTCAATCAAAGGCTGTTGACGAACTTGGGTCAGCAACACACGACCCAACCAAGCATTTTCAATTACTTGTCCAAAGCTTTCTACTTTTTCTTGTTCTGCCACTAAGCGAGCCTTTCCAAAGCTGCCTTGCTCGGTGATATGCACTTGTAGAATTGGCGTGGCATGTTGCTGTAAAGCTTCCCACAAACCCAATTTTTGATAAATCTGTACGCTGCGGCGTGACAATGCGGTGTTACGCGCATCAAAGCTAGAATGATAAGGGGAAGCGTTCTCGTCATCGTAATTTGGATATTTCACAGCTTCTAATAACTTTACTGCGATATTAGATTTTGCCAACATTAAGGCAAGGCTGAGTCCAACCATACCCCCACCGACAATGATGACTTGTTGCTGCATAATATTATTCCTTATCAGTTTTTCATGACTTGATGTTTGGAGACTATCTTACTCTAACTTAAATCAGCAATGGAATTTGTACTTTGTTTGGTCTGTGTTTTATTTTAATTCGACAAATAAAAAAGGCTTATCCTAGAATAAACCTTTAGATCAATATTTCTGACTTAACTAGTCATTAATTGCTCAATTTCTTCAACAGTTTTCACTACATTTTTCGTCAAAACCAATGGACCACTTTCAGTCACAACAATATCATCCTCGATACGAATGCCGATACCCCGCCATTTTGCATCAACTGTTTCATCATCGGGTGCAACATATAAACCAGGTTCAACAGTGACAACCATACCTGCTTCATAAGCACGCCAATCTTCGCCAGTCTTGTACGCACCGACATCATGCACGTCCATACCGAGCCAATGACCTGTACCATGCATAAAGAATTGACGGAATGCTTCACTTTCAACCAACTCATCTACATTACCGTTAAGTAAGCCAAGATCAACCAAACCTTGAGTTAAAATCTTGACAGCCACTTCATGTGGATATTTATAGTGATTGCCAATACGAGTTGCATCAATGGCAGCCAATTGAGCATCTAAAACAATATTATAAAGTGCTTTCTGTTCAGGACTAAATTTGCCATTTACAGGGAAAGTCCGCGTAATATCCGATGCATAAAACTCATATTCACATGCTGCATCAATCAAGACCAAATCGCCATCGTTTAATGGCTTGTTATTTTCAACATAATGCAAGATACAAGCATTTTCACCACCACCGACAATGCTGTTATAAGCAGGTACACAACCATTTTTACCAAAGATATAATTGAGTTCTGCTTCAAGTGCATACTCCATCATATTCGGTTTAACGGTTTGCATGGCACGGGTATGCGCCTCTGCACTGATATTAGATGCGATCTGCATCAATTCAATTTCTTTTGCTGATTTTTTCAAGCGCATTTCATCAACAATACGGTCTAACTGAACCACTTCAGCGGGTGCAGCGCCACCACGACGTTGTTGTGCATCTGCCTTTTGAATCCATTGGCTGACACGTGCATCAAATTCCGCATTTTGGCCAATACGATAGTAAAGACGCTGTTTATTTAACAACTTGTCGATAATTTCTTCATCGAGCAGATCAATTGCATACGCTTCATCTGCATCATAGATTTCAATCGCACCATCAATCCCAGCACGATAGCCATTCCAGATTTCCATTTCACGATTACGTTCACGGCAGAACAAGCTATAGCTATATTCCTCACCTTCTTCAAAAGTTTCAATGATTGCAACAGCTTCTGGCTCGGCGAATCCAGTCAGATAATAAAAACTACTGTCTGCACGATATTTATAATCCGCATCGCGATTACGATACATTTCTGGACGTGTCGCAATAATAGCAACACTATTTGCACCCATTTTCTGAGCTAAATGATCACGGCGTTGTTTAAAATCAGCTTGAGTTAGTTTCATATTATCCTACAGCTTGAAAGTCCCTCTAAAAAGTAAGAGGGATTTATTAGGGAGATTTAATACCGCATTAGCTCGGACGATGTGGGGTAAACATTTCTACAACCGTTTGCGGATCTGCTGCCTGATTGTCGTGATTTCTGCTTTTGGCATGAAAATTCTGTAACAAAGAACTTTCAGCCACAGCAATCTTTTTACGACCAATCGACAAGCTTACAGGAATCAGGCGTACAAACTCATACAATTCCTGATAGCTTTCTTCGCCTTCTTCATCATTATCAGAGTCTTCAAACTCAACTGCTGCAACATCTTGTAAATGTTCAATCAGCTCTTGTTCTTCACCACGAATATGACCTGAAGCCAAACCAAAACCGAGGACTACGCCTGCGCACCAATCAGCTAAAGCTTGCACACGATCTACAAGCAAATGGCTATCATCTGGAAGCATAGGCAAATAATCTAATTCATCATCTGACAAAGCATGAGAAACATCTTCTGCTTCATCCGTTAAACTTTCGAGTGCTTCTGGCTGTAAAGCAGGCACATTCAGGGTGTTTAAAATTTGTGACCATTCATCGGTGGTTGGCGCTTGTGTGACACAAACTATACCTGTGAGCAAACCATGTAACTCACTTGGACTTGAAATTTCTTCAATCCCATCAAAATGGGCATTCCACTCCGTCCAACCTGAAATATCGTCTTGCATTCGTTTATCCAATCTCTATACTGCTGTATATATTACCTTTGATTGCAACTCTGTGCGACCTTCGTTATGTTAGAACAATTACAGCGTCTACAAGCGCATATTGGTGTTTTAAAAACACGCTTACATCATTTAGAGCGAGAGAATACTTCGCTTACTGAGGCTAAACAACTCGCTGAAACTGATCATCATGCACAAGTTGTGCAGAAAAATAGCATCATCACGCAAAAGCAGGAAGAAGTTGATAACTTAACTGAACAATTGTCTCAGTTACAAGATCAATTTAAACAACTGAATACCGATGCAACAACTTTAGCGGAACGTTATAGCCGTTTAGAGAAAAGCACCACTGATTTAAAAAACCGCTTCCAAGAGATTTTAGCTGAGCGTAATGACTTACGTGTAAATAAAGAGAAGTTACAAGCACAGCAACGTCATAGTCAGCAGGAAATTCAGGACTTGCAGCGGGACCGTGATCGTTTGCTACAAAAAAATGAGTTGGCAAAATCTAAAGTTGAGGCGATTATCCAGCGTCTGGCTGTTCTTGGTACAGCACAGGATCAACATGCACAAGAGATTCAGCAACTTGCCCACCCAAATGCTGAAACACAAGAGGAGACCTGATCATGAGTGAACAAGTGACAGTAGAACTTCGTTTAATTGAACAGACTTTTCGCTTAAATACCACTGAAGACAAACGTGAAGAATTAGAGCGTGCAGCTGAACTACTGAATCAAAAGTTTCAGGATATGCGACGTAATGCTCCTCGTGTAGAACACAATAAATTAGTCATTATGGTTGCCTTACAGATGGCACAAGATGTCTTTAGTTTGAATAAATCTTTGCAGGAATATGCTCACTGTGAGCGCCTACTTCAAACCATCTTGGAAGATGTCGAACAAACTGTTGAGTAAAATTGCACAAAGCCCCATCAATTAGTAAGTATCTTTACAGATATGTGATCCGCAAGGATTGTCATCGTGTAAAGATCAGTTATACTAAAACTGTCTCTAGGGTGTTCGCCAGTACGTCTAGTCCCCTGCCGATACTTAAATTTATGGATGTGTCCTGTACATTTTGAGTGTATGCCTGCCTCGAGTAGGAAACCCAGTAAGTGTACGTCACCTCCACCTTGAACTCATCGGGTTCAGGGTAACGACCATGCAGCGGCATCTCTGGAGCAATTTTTTTAATTATAAAAATAATGATTTCACCTCAAGTATTTTTTAATAAACTATCATTTTGATGATGTCAGTTGGGTCAAAATAAAGCCTCTACTCTCAACCTATGAGAATAGAGGCTTTATTTTCTAATAAATGAATTATGATTTATTCAAACGTAAAGCATTCACCACAACAGAGAGCGAGCTTAATGACATTGCTACAGCAGCAAACATTGGTGTGAGCAATAATCCTGTTAGTGGATAAAATAAACCTGCTGCAACAGGAACACCTAATCCATTATAAACAAAAGAGAATGCAAGATTTTGCTTCATATTTTTTACCCCTAATTTTGCCATATGAACTGCTTGTGCAACCTCTTGAATGTCCCCTTTAACTAAAGTCACTTGCGCTGTTTGCTTGGCAATATCTGTTCCTGTTCCCATCGCAATACCAACATTCGCCTGCGCCAGTGCTGGTGCATCGTTGATACCGTCCCCAGCCATTGCCACAATTTTTCCCTGAGCTTGTGCTTGTTTCACAATTTCAAGTTTTTGCTTAGGATCAAGATTGGCATAGACTGTTTTAATACCTAAAGCATCTGCAACCATATTTGCATTTTTCTGATGATCACCAGTTGCCATAATTACTTCAATTCCATCAGCATGTAGTTGATCAATCAAAGTTTTGGCATTTTGTTTGATTGCATCATGAATCGAAATATAGGCAATCACTTCTTGTTCGGACATCAAAAAACTAAACACATCGCCTTGTGCACGTTTTTGATCCAACTCATGGATTAAATCAGCATCTAAGGTCAACGCCAACTGTTCAATAAGCTTCTGACTACCAATATACAGGGTCTGGTGATCAATGTTTCCTTTCACACCAAAGCCTGCGACATCTTCAAAATCAGAAACATTGAGCAATTGATTTGGATCAACCAGTTTAGTTAATGTCTGTGCAATTGGATGTGTCGAATATTGTTCAATCGATGCAATCCATAACTCAATTTGTGTCTGGCTATACGCTTCAGATAAAGACCGAATCTCTTTTAAACTTGGCTTACCCTCGGTCAATGTTCCTGTTTTATCAATAATCAAAGTATTGACCTTGCTTAAGGCTTCAATTGCTTCTGCATCTTTAAACAGCACACCTTTTTGAGCTGCTCGACCCGTGGTTGCCATCACTGACATTGGCGTTGCCAAGCCAAGAGCACATGGACAAGCAATAATCAAAACAGCGACTGCACACATTAAAGCCAAATCAAACTGTGCTTTCCCAAATACCATCCACGCAATAAAAGTCAGCACACTGATACTGAGTACGGCGATCACAAAATATTTTGCAACCACATCTGCAATTCGTTGCAATGGTGCTTTGGAGCGTTGCGCATCAGCGACAGTTTGGATCATTTTGGCTAATGTCGTGTTCGCACCCACAGCAGTTGTTTGGATTCGAATAGCGCCTTGTTGATTAATTGTCCCGCCAATCACTCGGTCATCTTTTCCCTTTTTCACAGGAACAGGCTCACCTGTCATCATGGATTCATCAACATAGGTCTTTCCATCAACGACTAGACCATCTAATGGAATTTGCTCACCCGATGATATTTGCAAAATATCACCTTGTTTGACCATCGCTATATCTACTTCAACAACTTGATCATGCTGCACAAGTTTCGCTTTAGCAGGTTGTAAACGGAGTAAAGCTTTTAATGAATTTGCTGTTTGTGAACGTGCTTTTAGTTCTAAAATTTGACCCAGTAAGCTCAACGAAACAATCATACATGCTGCTTCAAAATACACAGCAACACCATGCCCTGTTTTCGCTTCAATAGGGATTAATGATGGAAAAATCGTGGCAATAACACTATAAATAAATGCTGCAAGTACCCCAACACCAATCAAACTCCACATATTCAGATGTCCTGTTTTATAGGACACCCAACAACGCTGTAAAATGGGATAACCCGCCCATAGCACCACAGGCAAACTTAAAAGAAGTTCAATCCACGGCTGAACATGTGGCGAAATAAAGGCATGAATATGTGAACCCATGGCCAAGATCATCACCAACAAACTCAAAGGTAATGTAGTCCAAAAACGTCGACTAAAATCTACTAACTCAGGATTTGGTCCATCATCCAAAGTGGGTTGCATCGGCTCAAGTGCCATCCCACAAATTGGGCAAGTTCCTGGCCCTTTTTGTACAATTTCAGGATCCATTGGACAGGTATAATCCATATCCATTGCCTCCTCAGGTACAGGACGCTGATCGACTGGAATTAGATAAAATTCAGGATCATTTTTAAATTTATATAAACAAGATGAATTACAGAAATAATAGGTTTTACCTTGATAATCTGTTTTTAAATCTGTCGTGATTTTGACTGACATACCACAAACAGGATCAATCTCTGTATCAACTAAATTGCTTTCACTTGAATGATCATGCTTTCCACCACAACAAGAAGAAGATTTTTTAGCTTCATCTTGAATAGATGGTACTTCTGGTTTAGGGCCACAACATGAACTTAGTTTTTGCTTCGTTGGCTTAGGCTTACAACAAGAAGATGTTTGAGCTAATTCAATAGACAGCTCTGATTCACTTTCACAACATGAACCTGCTTTTTGTTGAGGCTGCTTAGCACAGCAAGATGATGTCAATTTTAGATCTTGATCTGATTTTAAATAATTTTCAGGCTTTGAGCTGAATTTCTGTTGGCAACCTGCTGAACAGAATAAATAGCGGATACCTAGATAATCAAAATAGTACTGCGAATTTTCAGCGACTGTCATACCACAAACTGGATCAATATATTCGTACACAAGCGGTACTTCATTTTTAGAACAGCATGAAGATGGTTGTTGAGTCATGACGACACCTATCTTTTCTTTCTCGATAGGACTAGGATAAAGTCTGTACCTAGGTACAGAGTCAAGTGCTTTTTCACTATCCCAACAAAGGTATGAGAAAATGAACCTTACAATCGGAAAATTAGCAAAATCCTGTCACGTTAATGTCGAAACCATTCGTTATTATCAACGTATAGGCTTAATGCGAATACCTGAAAGCACTCAAAGCTACCGATATTACAATCAGCAAGACTTAGAGACCTTGAGCTTTATTCAGAAAGCGAAGGATGCTGGATTACAACTGAATGAAATTAAAGAATTGCTCACATTGAATTTAGAAGATCGCATCCAAGTCAGACATGTTATTGAACAACGATTGAGCAAGATCGATCAAAGAATTCAGGAACTTATGGGTCTTAAGCAAAGACTTTCCACATGGTTAGACGAGTGTAAAACGACAGAAAATGAATGTTGCCCAATATTGATGGAACTCAAACAATAAATTCCATCAATCAATCTAGACAGTTGAATCAATACTCATCAAAAAGGTACATAACATTAGATAAATGACCAAATCACATTTTCATCCTTCTGTTTCAATAAGAAACTGGTTTGGTAATCATCGGCGACGATGAGATGCTGATTAGAGATCATCATTACTTTCAACAGCGTATCATTGTGATAAACCAAATCATTTTTACCTTCTTTAGTTAAGATAAGCATTTGATCTAAGACAATTACATTTTTTGAATCAAACATACTTTTTCCCTCTAAACATTACCCTATGGTCTTTTCAATATTTTTATAAAGTGACACAGTGAATATCGTAACGAATGAAATAAAACACCCCATTCATTCATAGCGCTAAAATATTCCTTTTAATTGTTTAAATATGTGAAATAACCAAGTATTTGCAATTTTCACAACAAGATTATAGAGCACTTTTTACGCAATTTGTGATATTTTTGCCATATAAAACCAAAATTTGTTATTTTATTCTTATTTTTGACAGCACACTGATTAAGTCTAGTTCTACAGCTGTGTGATTACTTTGAATTGTCAGAATCCAGAACTGACCAACAAGATTAGAACTTCAATTTATTTAGATACTTAAGCACACTTAAATCAAGTATGATTCTCGAGGCTTTGTTATATTTTGAATACGATGAATAGTGATTTACATGTACTCAGAAAAGATATTCGTTTAAAAAGAAAACGAGTGAATCGCTTTGAACATAAAAAAAGTGAGCAAGACGCTTTAAATCGCCTCAGATCAATACCTCAATTCAAGTTTGCAAAGAGCGTTGGATTATATCTTCATGCTTTTGGCGAAGTGCACACTCACAAACTCATTCAACTTTGTTTTAAACACAAAAAACTCGTTTACCTACCCATGATCTGCACGATGAATCAAGAACTTGTATGGGTAAAAATCAGCTCCAGTCAATACTTAAATAAACGCTTTTCACACCATCCTCTGGGTATGAAAGAACCAATCGCATCGCGTGGTCAGCATGTAGCTACTTTAGATTTACTGATTATGCCTTTATTGGCCTGTGATCACTTAGGAACAAGAATCGGCATGGGAGGTGGTTTCTATGATCGTACTTTGGCAAGTGCGCCGCATCGACCTTTTCGTTTGGGTCTCGCTCATACATTTCAATATATTGATCAAACTTTACCCAGACAAAAATGGGATCAACCGATTCATGGCTTACTAACACCTAAAAAGTTCTATATTTTCAAGCCTTAACCTTATTGTTCTAATATTTTTTAGAAAAAAACCGACCAATTTAGTCTTTTTTTAATATTTTCTAAGTAAAAACCCTTGTAATTTTTGAAATGCACATCACTATAAAAAACATGGCAACACCGTTGTCACTCATTAGGAGTGCCCATGTCTGAATATATTTTAAATAATGAATCAAGCTTAGAGCCACAGGTTCCAAGTGTATTACCACTATTAGCATTACGTGATGTTGTGGTCTATCCACACATGCAAATTGCGCTATTTGTGGGTCGTGAAAAATCGATCAATGCAGTGGATGTGGCTCGTAACGGTGACAATTTAGTATTTGTAGTTGCGCAAAAAGATTCGCTTACAGAAGAAATTGATCACGATAACCTCTATCAATATGGAACTGTGGCTAAAATCGTACAAGTCGTAAATCATGAAAATGATGAAAACTGCATTAAAGTACTGATTGAAGGTCTGCATCGTTCTAAATTAGAGCGGATTATTGATGGTGAAGAATACTTGACTGCTGAGCACAGTCTCAGTCCAATTACATTACCATTGGATGAGGAAGCTCAAGCAACTCGCTTAAACGAATTGCGTACCCTATTCGCTCAATATGCTGAAGCAAAATTACGCAATGCACGTGAGCTTGTTGCAGCAGCAAATAAAATCGAAGACTTATTACAATTAATGTTCTTTGTTGCAACTCGTGTACCTTTAAATATCGAAGTGAAACAAAAGTTTTTAGAGCACGACGAGTTTGAAGCGCATTTGCAAGAGTTGATGAGCTACTTGATGAATCAATCTGCTGAACAGCAAATTGAACAAACGTTGCATGACAGTGTTAAACGTCAGATGGAAAAGAATCAACGAGAATACTTTCTAAATGAAAAAATGAAAGTTATTCAACGTGAACTTTCTGATATGAACGGCGGTGCTGAAGATGACGTTGCGGAAATTGAAAAACGTCTTGCTGAAGCAGATTTGCCTGAACATGTACGCAAAAAAGCTGAAGCCGAGTTTCGCAAACTGAAAGCAATGCAACCTGCATCAAGCGAAGCTGCCGTTGTTCGTAACTATCTAGAAGTCATTTTAGATACACCTTGGAATAAGGCGAGCAAAGTCAGCATTAACTTAGCGAAAGCACAGGAAATTCTTGATACAGATCATTACGGCTTAGATGACGTCAAAGATCGTATTGTTGAATATCTTGCAGTGCAATCTCGTGTGAAAAAACTCCGTGGTCCTATTCTTTGTCTAGTTGGTCCTCCAGGTGTGGGTAAAACATCACTTGGTGAGTCTGTTGCTAAAGCAACAGGTCGTGAGTTTGTTCGCATGGCGCTTGGTGGTGTACGTGATGAAGCTGAGATCCGTGGTCACCGTCGTACTTATATTGGTGCGATGCCGGGTAAAATTGTACAATCTTTAACAAAAGTTGGCGTGAAGAACCCACTGTTCTTACTCGACGAAATTGACAAGATGGCACAAGACTACCGTGGCGATCCTGCATCAGCATTATTGGAAGTACTTGATCCATCACAAAACAGTAAGTTCAACGATCATTATTTAGATCTTGATCTTGATCTTTCAGAAGTCATGTTCATCTGTACGGCTAACAGCATGAATATTCCTGAAGCATTGCTTGACCGTATGGAAGTCATTCGTCTACCGGGTTATACCGAAGATGAGAAAGTAAATATTGCTGAACGTTACCTTGTTCCAAAAGCGATTAAGAACAATGGTCTACGTGCAAAAGAATTGACTGTTCACGAAGAAGCAATCCGTGACATCGTACAACGTTATACACGTGAAGCGGGTGTCCGTAGCCTAGAGCGTGAAGTGTCTAAAATTGCACGTAAAGTGGTGAAAGAAGCCGTTAGCAAGAAGTCTAAAAACTTACAAGTTGATGTCACTTCTGCCAATCTTCCTGAATACCTAGGTCCACACAAATTTGACTTTGGTGTTGCTGAAGATGAAGCGCAAGTCGGTCGTGTAAATGGTTTAGCTTGGACTTCGGTAGGTGGTGAATTGCTTACTATTGAAGTTGCAGCCGTGAAAGGTAAAGGTAAATTCATTACGACGGGTTCGCTCGGTGATGTGATGAAAGAATCGATTACTGCTGCAATGACTGTAGTTCGTACTCGTGCTGATGAATTAGGTATTGAAGCATCACGTTTTGATGAAACTGATGTCCATGTTCACTTACCTGAAGGTGCAACGCCAAAAGATGGTCCATCTGCTGGTCTAGCACTCACAACTGCGCTTGTATCAGCATTTACTGGTATTGCGATTCGTCCAGACATTGCGATGACAGGTGAAACGAGTCTAGGTGGTCGTGCGATGCGTATTGGTGGTCTAAAAGAAAAACTTCTTGCAGCTCACCGTGGTGGAATTAAATTAGTTTTTATTCCACAAGATAACGTTCGTGACTTGGCTGAGATTCCTGACAATGTAAAAGAAGGCTTAGAAATCAAAGCTGTAAAAAGTATTGATGAGATCTTACCTTTAGCATTGACGGATACGCCGAAGCCTTTAGCTAAAACGCCTATTGTTAAACCAGTAGAAGAAGCAAAGGCTGCGCGCCATTAAACAAGTAAGTAAATGAAAATTAAAGAGAGCTTAGGCTCTCTTTTTTTGTTACATAATTTGGTTGAAAAACAACCAATATATTGCATAATAAAATAGAGTCGATAAAAATAAAGATGAAGCTTGACTCAGTGAACCCATTTTTTAGTGTCATCCGAACTCCAGACTGATGACACTTTGATCGCAGCTCAAACGCAATTTTGAGCTGCGTTTTTTATACAACGTAATCAATAAATACACTTTCAGCGACTATTCCCTTTCATGCTGATCACTATCGATAAAGAACACTGTTTATAATAGGCGTAATTTCTCGATCTATTTATTCTATGAAAATTCGTATTCTGACTATCGGACAAAAAATGCCTGCTTGGGTGTTAACTGGATTTGAAGACTATTTCAAACGCATTCAACCTTTTGTACAAACTCAAGTGATTGAACTCCCGATGGCAAAACGAGGCAAAAATGATTCCGAAGCAGATATTTTAAAATATTGTCAAATTGAAGGTGATAGTATTTTAAATGCACTTAAACCCAATGAAACGTTAATTGCCTTAGAAGTAGGTGGTCGAGAACTCAGTACAGAAAAACTGGCAGATACCATGAAACAATGGATGCTTGAAGGCAATGATATTGCTCTTGCGATTGGTGGTCCTGATGGACATTCAGACGCAGTTCGTAAAGCAGCAGCTTGGCATTGGTCTCTTTCTAAATTGACAATGCCACATCCCATGGTTCGTATTCTACTGATTGAACAACTTTATAGAGCGATGAGTATCAATCATAATCATCCTTATCATCGCGCTTAAAATTGTTCTGATTATAGAACAATCTGTTGATGTTTAAGGGCTGTCATTGTTCCCATGAATTTGTCACGATAATGATGTATTTCCAATCAGGTGCTTATCTATGAATTTCCAGACTTTACCCGGGTTATTTATTTCTCATGGTTCTCCCATGCTTGCACTTGATCCTGAACAAGTGGGTCCCGCATTGTATCGTTTAAGCAATAATTTACCAAAACCCCAAGCAATTATTGTGATGTCTGCTCATTGGGAAAGCCAAGCACTAGAAGTAAGTACATCAACTCGAGCTCAAACGTGGCATGATTTTCGTGGTTTCCCCCCTGAACTTTATGAGATCCGTTATCCTGCTGCGGGCGCTCCAAAACTTGCTGAGGAAATACTGACTCTATTTGCAGAAGCAGATATTCCTGCACATGCAAATAGCACACGACCACGAGATCACGGTGTATGGATGCCTTTATTGCATATGTATCCAGAAGCAGATATTCCTGTGATTGAAATTTCCTTACCCATCGAAATGAATGCTGACCAGATTTACAAAATCGGGCAAGTTTTAGCACCTTTACGTGAACAACAAATTTTATTAATTGGCTCTGGTAGCATTACCCATAATCTCTCTGAACTTTCATGGCATGCAGATGCTGAAGTTCCAATATGGGCAAGCACATTTCGGAATAGTGTAGTTAGTAAACTGAATCATCAAGATTATGACGCTGTACTTGACTGGCCATCTTTACCCTACGTGCAACGAAATCATCCTACCCTTGAACATTTTGCACCATTATTCTTTGCAATGGGAACAGGTCATCGTTTTAGTATTGTGCATAGTAGTTTTTCAATGGGATCATTAGGTATGGATATTTATCGTTTTGATTAAAAACCAAGCATCAGACTTTTCAAATGGCTTACTTATATTTGGGTAAGCCATTTCCCTAATCAATTTTCTTAAAATTTACAAATAGATATATTTAACGAACTTAATCCATAAACTGATTACATTTTATTTTTTTAAGAATACTTTAAGCTAATGACTGTTATTTATTTACTGTTGTTTGACTATGAAAATTAAATATTTAGTTCTTGCCTTATTACCGCTTTCTTTGATGGCGTGCCAAACTGTACAAAATGTAACTGATAATGTTATTTCTCAAATTAATACAACAGCAGCAAAAAATTTAACTGAATATAATTGGACTTATCAAGGTTCAAAAGCATCAAAACCTTTAGTTTTATCTTTCGATGATAATCAACGATTATCTATTCAAACTGGTTGTAATAATCAAGGCGGGACTTGGAAAGTTGAAGGTAATACCATTGTAACCTCACCACTGGCATCAACAATGATGGCGTGTGCGGATGATTTAATGCAACAAGAACGCTTATCTGCTGATATTTTTAGTGAGAAAAAAGTTCCTTTCACACTCAATACCCAAAATGATCAAGCGATCTTGACGATAACTGATAGTAAAGGTCAAAAATATACGTTCCTTGGTAAAATGACAGCTGAAGCAAAATACCAGTCTGAAGCTAAAATCGTTTTCCTCGAAATTTCACCACAAACTAAATCATGTACAGGTGTAGCACCACAAACTTGTATGCAAGTTCGTGAAATTAAATATGACGATAAAGGCATCAAAACATACGCTGATAAAAATTGGTCACTTTACTATGGTCAAATCGAAGGTTTTGAACATAATCCAAACCAACGTGTGATCGTTCGAGTTAAACGTTTCGACATTAAAAACCCTGCTGCCGATCAATCAAGTATTGCAGATGTGTTAGATATGGTCGTTGAACAAGAAATCGTGAAAAAATCATAATTTTAGCCAGTTAAAAAAATCCGATGTTTTTCAACATCGGATTTTTTATGGAAATCCCCTCTTTATTAAAGCGGGAGTTTAGGAGACCCTTAATAAATACCCTGCGCAAGAATGGCATCTGCTACTTTGACGAAACCAGCAATATTTGCACCATCAACATAATTGACAGTACCATCTTTTTTGGTCCCATATTTTAAGCAATTGGCATGAATATCTTTAATGATGGCATGTAAGCGTTCATCAACTTCACCATGTGTCCAACCAAAACGTAACGCATTTTGAGACATCTCAAGACCAGAAGTTGCAACTCCGCCCGCATTTGATGCTTTACCTGGTGCATACAAAATCTTAGCTGCGATAAATTGTTCAACTGCGTCCAAGGTAGATGGCATGTTGGCTCCTTCTGCAACACACATCACGCCATTTTCTAGTAATAATTTTGCATCTTCTGCACCTAGCTCATTTTGAGTAGCACAAGGTAATGCGATATCAACAGGAATATGCCAAGGGGTTTTACCCTCAAAATATTCAAAACCATGCTTCGATGCAAACTCTGAAATACGTCCACGCTTGATATTTTTCAGCTCCATCACTTCGGCAAGTAATGCATCAGTAAAACCATTTTTTACAAAAACAGTGCCATTCGAATCTGACAGACTCACCACTTTTGCACCCAAAAACATAGCTTTTTCAGCGGCAAATTGCGCTACATTTCCCGAACCCGAAATCGAAACCGTTTTTCCTGCAAAGCTATCACCACGAGTTTTCAGCATTTCTTCAGCAAAATAAACAGTGCCATAACCAGTCGCTTCTGGACGCATTAAACTTCCGCCAAAAGAAATACCTTTGCCCGTAAAAACACAAGCCGTATCATTACTCAGCTTTTTCATCATCCCCGCCATGAAGCCTACTTCACGACCACCAACCCCGATATCACCTGCTGGAATATCGGTATCTGATCCTAAATGACGATATAACTCCAACATTAACGCTTGGCAAAAACGCATAATTTCAGCTTCTGACTTTCCTTTTGGATCAAAGTCTGAACCACCTTTACCACCACCCATAGGTAGAGTCGTTAATGCATTTTTAAAAGTTTGCTCAAAACCCAAAAATTTTAAAATCGATAAATTTACTGAAGGATGAAAACGCATGCCACCTTTAAATGGCCCAATCGCTGAATTAAATTGAATCCGAAAAGCTCGATTTACATGAGTTTGACCTTGGTCATCCATCCACGATACACGAAACTGAATAACACGTTCAGGCTCAACCAAACGCTCTAACAAACCGTATTGAGCGTATTTAGGATTTTTCTGTATAAAAGGCCATAAACTCGTCATGACCTCTTCTACTGCTTGTAAAAACTCAGGTTGATATGGATCTCTAGCTTTAACATACTCCAAGAAATCATTTAAGCTATCGTATTTCAACTCTCACCCCCAAATAGTGATTTAATTTAGTGCAAAAAATGCACCAAAATAGAATATTAAACACATTTAATACCCTTTATGATCAACTCTCAACCCAATCTTCATAAATAATATTTTTTATCACTTTAAATCAATATCTTACATTAAAAAATATTCATTATTTTTATAATAAATATTCAAAAAAATAGCTTAAATAAGCATTTAACCTAGTAATAAGGCATTAGAAATCATTCGAAATACAAGATTTAGCACTAAAATAAAACAATATTAGCACTATAAAATTGCAAAAATAAAAATCTATAAAAAGTAGATTTAATCAACGATTGCCGCCGATTAAACTATTCTTTGCTATAATAGCGACATTGTTTTTATCCTATCTTCTTTCATGTCAGTTTCAGTACAACAACTCTCTCTTATCGTTCAAGTAGACCAACTTTTACCACAAACGCAATGTGGTTTATGTGGACATCGTGATGGTTGTTTACCTTATGCGAAGTCGATCGTGGAAGGTGAAGATGCAAACAAATGCGTTCCTGGTGGGCAACCCGTTGCAGATGCACTTGCAGCATTATTAAAAAGACCAACAATGATTGCGGAACCGAGTGTTTGGGATATTCAAGCAGATGGTCGACCGCAACAAATGAAAGCGATAATTCGTGAAGATGAATGTATCGGGTGTACTAAATGTATTAGTGCCTGCCCTGTTGATGCCATTATCGGTAGCGGAAAATTAATGCATAGTATCTTGACTGATCTATGTACAGGTTGTGAGTTATGTATTCCACCCTGTCCTGTAGATTGTATTGATCTGGTCGAAGATTCCAATCCATTACCTACAGTTCAACAACGTACTCTTGAACAAGATGATCTAAGACATCGTTACTATGCGCATATTCAACGAGAAGAAAAACGTCGTTTGAGTCGTAAAGGACCGATTGTTCGTGCTGAAATTGATACCGAATTTTTTGCTCAATTTTCTCAAGCACTTAACAATGTACCCTTGATCACACTCATGGATAAACCAAAAGAAAATCCTGTATTAGATGCAAAAACGACAATTGAACTTGCGAAAATTAGAACGCAAATCAAAAAGTTAGAAAAGCAGTTAAGTGTACGTGCAGATGAATCCAAGCAAACACAATTACTTGATTTACAAAAACGTTTAAATGAATTACAGGGAATCTAAATGCCTGTCAAAAATATGACCAAAAAACAAATTCAGACTTTTTTTGAACGTTTACGTACGCAAAGACCACATCCCCAAACTGAGCTGAACTACAACTCTCCTTTTGAGTTACTGATTGCTGTTTTGCTTTCTGCGCAAGCAACCGATGTCAGTGTCAACAAAGCCACTGATAAACTCTATGCCGTTGCCAATACTGCACAAGCTATTTTAAATCTTGGGGTTGATGGCTTAAAAGAATATATTAAGACGATTGGCTTATATAACGCTAAAGCTGAAAATGTGATCAAAACTTGTCAGATTTTAGTTGACCAATATCAAGGACAAATTCCAGAAACGCGAAAAGAACTAGAAGCTTTACCAGGTGTAGGGCGTAAAACGGCAAACGTCGTGCTCAATACCGCCTTTGGCCACCCTACCATGGCAGTCGATACCCATATTTTCCGTGTTGGCAATCGTACTGGTTTGGCAGTAGGTAAAAATGTTTTAGAAGTCGAAGATCGATTAATTAAGGTTATTCCTAAAGAGTTTATTATTGATGCTCATCATTGGCTGATCTTGCATGGACGTTATTGTTGTATAGCACGTAAACCTAAATGTGCTGAATGTATCGTATCCGATGTCTGCAACTGGCCTGATCGTTTTGAATTTGGAGCCGTAAAAACAATTCCAACAAAAAACCTCAGTTAATCCTGAGGTTTTTTACGCTGCTGTAATTTGGGGTGTAGCTGACGTTCTCGACCATTTTTCTTATTTTCCAAAGCCTGTTGTTTCTGCACATGGCGCAGCATTTTTTGACTTTGATACAATAAAAACAACAGTAAAGCTAAACTTAAAATTACCACCACAATCAAAATAATTTTCAGCAACGAAGTATCCTCAATCAGCTCACATGTTTCGACTTGCATACCGAAACTTCATCTTCATGTTCTATTATGTCAGATTTTGCTGGGTTGCATACCATGCATGAATATCTCGTTTTTCAATAGCCGTCGCCATGAGTTCTGGAAATTGATCAGGTGTGCAGGCAAACGTTGGAATCCCCATATCCGCAAAGATCTGTGCATGTTGAGTATCGTACCAAGGTGCACCTTCATCAGACAATGCCAGTAGCGCAATCACTTGCACACCACTATCTAACATTTCAGCCACTTGCTTGAGCATTTGCTTAGCATCTCCACCTTCACACAAATCACTGATGAGAATAAAAATGGTATCTTCTGGGCGAGTGATTTTACTACGACAGTATTTAATTGCTTTCGCAATATCGGTTCCCCCACCCAACTGTGTGCCGAACAACACATCCACAGGATCTTCGAGCAAAGGGGTTAAATCGGCTAGCTCCGTATCAAACACGATCATTTGTGTACTGACTGCACGAATACTTGCCATCACTGCCGCAAAAACACTGGAATAAATCACGGAAGGTGCCATCGAACCACTCTGATCAACACAGAGTACAATGTCTTTTAAAGCCGTTTGTTGACGTGGATGACCATGTAACTCATGTGGAATAATCGTTTTAAAATCTTCCTGCCAATGTTTCAAATTAGACTGAATGGTGCGCTGCCAATTAATGTCTTGCATGCGTTTAGGACGGCGTGTATGTGCTGAGCGATTAATACTGCCTCGAATCGCTTGCTGTAATGGTTGCTTTAGACGATTTTCAAGTTGCTCTACCAACTGACGTACCACGATGCGCGCGGTTTCTTTGGTTTTTTCAGGCATCAAATGATTGAGTGAAATTAAGGTAGAAACTAAATGAATATCGACTTCTACACTTGCCAACAATTCAGGCTCTAACAACATTTGTTGTAAATTCAAACGCTCTAAAGCATCTTTCTGAATAACTTTTACCACAGAAGATGGGAAATACTGGCGAATATCCCCTAACCATTGTGCCACTCTAGGACTAGAATGCCCCAAACCACCACGGCGATTAGGCTGTTGTGCCTGATAAAGCTCATTCAGACATTCTTGCATTTTGGTATCTTGCACCGACCAATTCGGTAAATGCGAGGTCGAATTGGGGACTTGCCCTAAAATTAATCGCCAACGTCGTTCTTGTTCCGCAAGATCAGGTTGCTCTAAAGTGATCAGTTCTTCATTCATATTCATCACTTAAACCTCGACAGCAACAGGCTGTAAATACGCGTAAATTTCATCTAATACCGTTTGAGCACGTGTAATATCTAAAGTACCGACCTCTTGTTTGACTGCGGTCGCTTTCTGCGTCACTTTCTGAATTAATTGCTGTGCTTCAGCAGGGCTAAAACTTGAAGCTGTTCTGGCCAAAATTGGCAATAACTCAATGAATTGCTGTTCTTGTAATTGATTGACCCATTGGCTCACGGTGTCCCAAAGACTTTGCTCATGAATCAATAACAAAGCTTGATGGGTCAAGAAACCTTCAAACCAAGCCGCACTATAATCTGCCGTCTGCCCAATCGACAAAGCTCGAGACAGAAATCCCTGTGTTTGCTCCACATCAATCAAGTGCTGTTCTCGTGCTAAACGCACACAACAACCATGCAAATAACCTTGCATATGTTCCAACTGCAATAACTGATGTAAGGTCTCTTGCCAGAGCTGTAGCAATTCATCTTGTTGTAATTGTTCTAAAAGCTCATATAAAGTTTGTAGTTGTTGGGCAAATTGCTGAGCCATTTCGGCATTCAGTTGTACACAATAACTTGGCAAACTCAACATCAAACGAATCGCTAAATGTTCTACCACTTGATGTAAATGTTGCATTGAAAATTGGCGCACACTGCCATAACGAATTGCCGTAATAAGCGGCTTTAATGTTGCCAAAATAATGCTTGGGTCTTGATGCTGAGTGGTGAGCTCATTCAATTTATCCAAAGCCAAATTTAGGCTTTGATCCAAACCAGACAATAAAATGCTCTCGATCAGTTGCGCAATTTGCGCCACATCTTCACATTGTCTAATCTGATGTTCGACATAACTTTGTGTAGCAAGCTGAATGCTATTTCCCCACAACGACATTTCATTCAGATATAAACTAGTTTCAGGCTGCCAAGACAACTGCCAAACTTCTTTAAAGTTACCTTGCTTTGAGCCTGCACCAGCTAACTCTGCCCAAGCGAGACCCAGTAATTTCACGCAATGTAAAAATTGACTTTTTGCCAAGTCGAAGGCTTCACGTAAATCCAGACTAATGTCACGATGGGGTGCTTCGAGTTTCAGGCGAAAATGCTTCACTTGCTGTAAAAAGTCTTTTTGAATGGGCAACTCAATCAACTCATCAGGCACTTGCCCCAATTGCTCGTCTTCAAGCAATTTAGCTAAAATCGGTTGCGGAATATCTAAGCCGTGATTTAAGACCGAACGAATTGCCTCAAATAAATCTTCCAAATCAGGAATACGTCGTCCACGTAATTGCAATAAAGATTGAATCAGTTGTACCGCATCAATAATCTGAGCACTAGAGGCATCATGACCTGATTGGCGTAAGGCTTGAGCAAATTTACTTAACCAATCAATCGTAATTTTTTCGCCATCAACCTCTGCATCGAAGGCTTGTTGGTAATGCTTCCAAAGATGGGTATACCATCCAACCGCTTGTACACCTGCACCATAGCCATTGTCCCTGCTCAAACGCCCATGTGTCCATGCAATCCATGCAGCATCAACTTTGAGTTTAGGTAAGCCTTTGAGCAAGGCGGTATCTGCTTTATTTTGCGCTTTTAAATCCGCCAATACAGGTGCATGCCATGCACCACAAATCACCACAATATTTTGGTAGCCTTGCTTTTGTGCCTGCTTGATCACTTTGCGCATGTAGGCTTCGCGATACTGCTCTAGCAGTTGGTCTTCACTACTATAATTTTCAGGTTGCTGGCTTAGCAAATAATCACGTAAAGCTGACATGGCATCGCTAATTGCAGCAAACATTTGTCCAGCGTGTGGCTGCTGCTCGACCAAATGCTCCCAAAAACGTTCGCTGTCTTGATAGCCTGCCTGCTCTGCCAGCAATTGAATTGGATCTCGGCGAATCGAAAGATAATGCTGTTCCAAATTCTGTTCTGGCTCAACATCACCTTGCTGATTAGACTCAATCTCTTGCTCGTCTGCTGAAGCTTGCTGTAAACGTTGCTCTGCCCATTGTTTTTCCAACGCAAAACGATGTTGCAAAGGCAGATCCATAAACTCTACTGCAATTTGCTGACGCAACGAATATTGCAAAGCTTGCCACTCAGGCGAAAATTCAGCAAAAGGATAGAACACTGCCTGTGATCGCACTTCTTTTTGTACAGGGGTATTCAACAACAACGCCACAGGCGGCTTAAAATCTGCATGTTGCAATTGAGCAATGATTGCATTGGCATCAGGTGGCCCTTCAATCAAAATACAATCAGGTTGAATCGAAGCCAAAGCATTACAGACACTACGCGCCGAACCAGGCCCATGATGACGAATACCGAGAATATGCAGCATTTTTTATCCTTTATTCCGATCACAGCTTCTCCCTTTCAAGGAGAAGATTGGGATGAGGTTTTTATTATTTGGTTTTATTCTAAATCACGACAAGCACGATACAGGTCTTGCCAACCCTCACGTTGTTTAATCACCATTTCAACATATTCTTTCCAAGGTACGATATCTTGCACAGGATCTTTTAATACTGCACCTTGCAGACCTGCCGCCAACTCATGATCAGTGACATTGCCCGAACCAAAATGCCCTGCCATCACCCAACCATGACTCATCACTGAAATGGCTTCAGCCGTTGATAAAGTTCCCGTGGTGGTTTTGAGTTTTTGCTTGCCATCTAAGGTTTGCCCATGACGCAGCTCTCTAAAAATCGTCACCAGTTTTTGAATTTGAGCATCCAAAGGCTGAATCTCAGGTAGTTGTAAACTCTTGCCCAAAGATTGAACGCGTTTTTGTACGATTTCTACTTCCTCAGCAATCGTAGCAGGCGGCGGTAAAATTACCGTATTAAAACGACGCTTTAACGCAGAGGAGAGTTCATTCACCCCTTTATCACGATTATTGGCGGTGGCAATCACACTAAAACCTTGTACCGCTTGATACTCAATTCCTAACTCAGGAACAGGTAAATTTTTCTCTGAAAGTAAAGTAATCAACGTATCTTGTACATCGGCAGGAATACGAGTCAGTTCCTCCACACGTGCGATCTTGCCTTCTTGCATCGCACGTAACATCGGACTTTTCACCAAAGCATCTTCACTCGGACCTTTGGATAAAAGTTGGGCATAATTCCAACTATAACGTAGAGTATCTTCACTGATTCCCGCCGTACCTTGAATCAATAAAGCACTATTACCTGAAATCGCCGCTGCTAAATGTTCTGATACCCATGATTTTGCTGTGCCTGGTACGCCTAATAACAACAAGGCACGATCAGTCGCCAATGTCGCAACAGCAATTTCCATCAAACGGCGATTACCAATATATTTTGGTGAAATTTCTGTTCCATCTGGCAGTGTTGTACCCAATAAGTAATCTACGACTGCTTTAGGCGAAAGTTGCCATTGTGGAGGTTTTACTAAACTGTCATGTGCTTTTAATGCATCTAATTCATGAGAAAACTGTTGTTCTGCACGCGCACGTAAAACTTGTTGAGACATGTTGATTATCCTAATTTATGATTTATTGATCATTAAGCAATAAATTTTTGTTTGTACTGATTCAATTGAATGAGCTGTTTCCATTCAGAAATAGAAAAAAGAGCTTGTAAACTACTGATGTCGATTGGATAAGCTTGCAAAATCAACCATTGAGCCTGCTCTTTTAATAATGCAAATTTCTTCTGATCCTGCTGCAAATCTAAGTTCGCATATGCATGTTGTAATAATACGACTGCCATTTCTGAGATATTTTGAACATCATGCAGCGCCTTAGCACGCTGAAACAACAACCAAAAATGTTCTAAATCTTGATTTTGGTAATGGGACTCGAGTTGCTTTAATAACAATCCAGTTGCTGGTTCTTGGTCTAGCAAAGTAAAGAATAACTCACGTTCAAACATGTTCCCATTTGATGTCGTTACAGCTTCACACCATTTGACTTGATGTTGGTAAAACCATAAAGCTAAATCATGTCGTTGCTCTCGATAACAACACACAATAAACGCACTCCAAAGTGAATCTTTTTGCTGTGAATGCAATGAAAGTAAATGATCCCAAGTACCAAATAATTCTAACCAATACGCAAGTGGCAATTGGATTAAAATTCTTTTGAGATAAAGTACGCCCTGTGAACTTGCACAAAATGCCTGATAAGCTTGCTCGACTTGAGCACTTTGGTAAGCCGTTTTTAAACTTTTACGGCTTTCGACCAAATTAGCTTCTCGATCAAAAAAACCATAATCATTGAGTGCATCATCTTGATCTAAGTTAATGTTAAATTTAACTTTTTCAGCTTGGTCATCGTAGCTCAAACATACACGCATTAACGCCATAACTTCGTTGTACAGTGCATTATCTTGATAATATAAATAGAAAGCTAATGCAGCATTACTACTTACTGTCGCTGCATTCTGTGGTTCTAATGTTTTTACATGCTGGTATAAAGCTTCAAATTGAGTCACTGGCATATTATATGTCACAAGACTTTCAGCATGACTTTGCAAATGATTTCTCTGAATCGATTGTGACCAAAACTCTGCTATATGTTGATGAATAAAGTTCGGCAATTGACCGCATAATTGGCTCATCAACAATGACCATTCGCTATTTTTTGATTTTAATAATTGCCGAATCAATGGTGCTGCGTCTTGTTGCTTCACATATTTCCACACCCTTTTTGCATCATCCAAACGCGTTGTCACATCGCCCTGAAATGCAAACTCAGGTAAGACTGATGCCAATAACACAGGGTTCCGACACAGTGGTAAAACTTTCAATACCAAATAACGAGGAATCACTTGCTGCTGTAGTTGAGCAAGTTTGAAAATTTGAATAACCCAATCCTGATATAAAAATGGCGACTCTTGTGCAACAACCCATTTCAAAATTTGAACAAGTTCATAATCCAATTGTTTTTCATTATGTACCTGAGCGGTATTAGTCATGTTTTTTTGGATCGTTTCAGGCACTACTTGTGCTTGATAACCTGCTTGTTGCATGAGCACCCAATATTGATTCAAGACTAATAAATCTTGAGCTGAATCAATCTGTTTAGGTGCATAGATTTGCAATTCATTCGGTAATTTTACAGTCTGTTTAAACTGCTGCCCTAGCGTCAGTTTGAGTAATAACTGCTGATTAAACTCACTGTATGATGTGCTTAAAGACATTCAAAGTGCCCTCCTTGCCAAATACTCACCAGTTTAAGTTGCAATCCATTCCATTCAACGCCTGCACTAAATGGCTCATTCCCCACTAAAAACCATAACTCAACAAATTGTTTAATCTCAATTTCACACATTTTTTGATCCTGATCGACCAAATAAATTACTTTATCCTGCTTGACCAAACGCAATTGCTCTAGCCAGAAAAATCGTACTAGCTGCAAAGGATATTGTTTTAATCCATTCGCATATTGAGTAAATGCTTGATCAAAATTTTCAAAGCCTTTTGGCGCAACCAGCGTTAGGCTCAAATCATTGAATGACATTAAATTATCTTCTAAACGAAGACGTTGTTGGCTTATCACTGGATAAAGTTTGGCATTTAGAGCCAGTTGTTTTTGGAAAGGCAACGTTAAGCCAAAGTTCGAATAAGGTGGAATTTCAAAATCTAATAGCAAATAGTCGCGTAAATTTTGACTATCCCACAGCCATTGACGACGATAACGACCACGGGTATTGACCAACTCCTGAGTTACTTGTCCTAAGGCATAAATATGAAATATCTGAGCGGATATGTTATCCCACGCATCAGTTGGTAAATTCACACCAAAAAGCTGTTTTAGTTCTTCATATAGTTCTGGTTTGAGCTGTTGACGGTTTTGCCATAAATGAACGGCTGTTTGTAATTTAGCTATCCAAAATGAACTCTGCATTTGCCAATTACTTTGATATAGCGCACTCGAAAACTCATCTAAATAACTAACTAAACCTGCAACTTGAGCATCGACCAAACGACTTTGAATATCGCGGAACTTTTCATGTTGTTGCTGACGTAATCTCCCAAGTCCCATCGTAACAACATCATTCAACCATGTTTGTAATGCCTCAATGCCTGCATCCATTTTTTTCTCACGTGCCAATTGGCGTTTCGCACGTGCTTCTTCATCAATCGGTTTATCAATCTTGTTTTCTTTCTTCTCAAGTGTTTTAGTTTTTTTATCTCGCCATTTTTGTACTCGATCAGGTATGCTTTGTTCATCTGATTGCACAGTAAATTTATCTTGATACTCGGTATAGACAAACAATAATGCTAAAGCATGTTTACAAGGTCGTTTAAAACTTGGACAACTACATTCGCATTTAAGTTCAGGTAAAAAAACTGCGCTTTGATAAATCGCACTACCCTGAATTTCTCCCCAAATCCACTGATCAGTCGAACCCGAGATATTGTTCCATGCTTCAAATTTTGCGAGTTTCTTGGCTGATTTTGCCGAACTTGCATCTGGAATAATTTGCTCGACTTGATCAGATTGAATCGTCAGCAACATAGTTAACCCTTTAAAATAATTCTAAGTTTCAGTATTTTTAAATTGTACGCTTGAATGGAATATAACGTTTTTTGTTTAGTTTTTATATCATTTAATCTGACATAGCGACATTTTATGTCGTAGATAATTATAGGTATAAAAAAACTGTCTTATGGCTACATAAGACAGTTCTATCAAAACTAAATTATTTATCTAAAATAGCAAATAATTCTTTTTGAACGTCTTCGATTGCACGTAAGCCATTCAATTTATCATAAGTTGGTGCATCTTCACCTGAAGCAGCACGACCTTGATAAAAACCTACTAATTGTTCAGTTTCACTATGATATGAACCTAAACGCTTACGAATCGTTTCTTCTTGATCATCTGGACGTTGTACCAAGTCTTCGCCAGTTTCATCATCCTTACCTTCTACTTTAGGTGGATTATAAACAAGGTGATAAACACGACCAGAAGCTGGGTGCTGACGACGACCTGAAAGACGTTGAACAATCTCTTCATCTGGAACATCAATTTCGATCACATGATCAATTGAAATACCCGCCGTTTCCAAAGCTTCGGCTTGTGGAATCGTACGTGGGAAACCGTCAAAAATACAACCGTTCACACAATCTGGTTGAGCAATACGCTCTTGAACCAAACCAATAATGAGTTCGTCTGATACTAAACCACCAGACTCCATAACACTTTTCGCTTTAAGACCTAGTTCAGTTCCTTCACGAATTGCAGCACGGAGCATATCACCGGTTGAAATTTGTGGGATATTGTAGCGCTTACAGATCAACTGAGCTTGAGTACCTTTACCTGCCCCAGGTGGTCCGAGTAAAATAATGCGCATAAAAGAACATCCTCATTTAAAAACAATAAATCTTAAATTGAGCAATATGATACAGATTTATTGCTCAACCAACATCAAATTAATTATAAGAAAGCAACAAATAAGTGGATTAAACCTGCAAAAAAACCAGTCACACCACCCAATACAATTAGGATCCACTCATCTTCTTGGAACGCAGGTCGCAATAAATTCTGGAACTCTTTCGGTGTTAGTTCACGGATGCGGTCTCTAAACATTTGAAAGATCTTCTGCGCACGACTTGCATTCAGAGCTGGGTCACATACTGGACCCATAGTAATTTCAATTGAGCGATCAATCAAGTCGGTCTTGAGTCTAGCATATTCTCTTGGCCCTAATGAAAGCTGCAGTGAAGTTCTGACCAATGGAGTTTCCATAATTTCATTAATATGGCGCTTGACAATCCGACGAGTTTTATCTTTTTTACTACCATACATCATTTCAGTCATGATGGATTTCAGAGTAATTAAATCTTCAGTTACCACGCTTGCAAATACATCTGAAACTTCCTCTTGGCGTTTCATAAATGCACCTTGAACGTTATATGTACCAATCCTTAGCACAGGAACGATCCATGGAAACTTACGGTCTTTGGTCAAACGGAAAATCTGTGGGTAACGGATATAATGCGGTTCAATTGGGTTAAATACCATCCAAATCGCAATCCAGTTGGTTAAAAAGCCCCAGATTGATGCCCAAAAAGGAACGGTCCAATGCCACGGTACCACAAACCAAACGATCATTTGGAAAATCCCAAAGAACATTCCAATTAACGCACTGATATGCCAAATAAAATTAATTTCTTTCTGACCAACTTTAAGGAACATACGTACCATTAAACGGCGATCACCTTCCATTTGGCTGACCACCATTTCCCGCATGTCCACAAGTGACTCGACGTTCATGGTCAGCTCAGTCACAAGTTCTTTTAATGTATTTGGTAACTGTTTATGGGCTTGCGCATAAATTCGACGTTTAATCGAGTATGGTAAGTTCTCCCACAACACAGCATTACGATCAACCATGACTTCATCAATTAAGTGTTCAAGCTCAAAACCAACTTGCTCACCAATGATCATTGCCATATCTTCTGGATCCATTGCCTCTAAAAACTCACGCAATGAACCCAACTTAGATAATGTATTATCGGTAATGATGCCCGAAATACGCCCTGCTTTACGCGGCACAATCCCCTGCCAACCTACAGGTAATGGTCCTAAATGGAATCCCCAAAAATTAATTGGGTAAAACACCATTTTTAAAGCCATCCATACATGAGCCCATGTTACTAGGGCTGTCACTGGAATAATACTTAGGACCGCCAGATGGTCAGGCCGATTTAAAAAAATCTGCCACAATTCATTGACGTAATCAAACATGCATGACTCTCAGAATTATTGATACATTAAGACTTATAAAAGAATGAACAATCAGTCACGCACCTATAAGCCAAAACTTAACGTGTAAGAAATCTGAAAAAGGGGCTCTACTTTTTTAACAGTATTCCCATTTCCATCTTCTATCTTGTCACGCAGTCCCGCTCCCACACTAAACGTACTAATTCGATCACTATTTAACCAAACAAATGCTAAATCAGTACCAACACCTAAATTCCCTTTTTGTTTACCGCCATAGTTTTTACTATCTAAATGACCAGCATAAAGACCAAGGTAATAACCATTTTTATCTGTACCTGTTAAATAATATGGATAACGAAAGCCAATTTGCGCACCAGGTTCATTATCATCATTTAAAAAAGCGCCTACTTTTGCATAAGCAATACCGTATGGATTTACCCATTCAAGATTGGCATGTAGTAATTTTTTAGTAAAACCAGCACCAATATTCCAAGTTGCTACGTCTTTTGCCCCTTTTAATTTTGCTTCAGGCATATATGGATTTTCTTCAGCATGGACAACGCCGTTGAATGCTAAAACCGCTAGTAAAAGGTAAGATTTTTTCATTATTTTCTCCATTTTCCCTAAGAGTGTATCTTGGACAATCCTATTTCAAACAGCTTCAGACTTTAACAGAATTATTTTGCATCTAATATACAAGTCCCTACAATTTTAATGTCTGCAAAGTCAAAAACTGTCGCATCATCATTCAGATGATGTATTGAAAATACTACAGTATGATCATGCAACTTACGTTAAAATAGCCCGCCTTTTATATTTTCTCCTTTGTAATTTAAGTCGACACCCTATGAAACAGCACTTTCCTTTAAAAAACATGCAACAAGAAAAGCGCATTTACAAGGGTCGAATCTTCTTTGCTATATTTGTCGTCGCTACTTTTCTACTTTTATTAATTTGCCGTTATGCATATTTACAGATTATTCATTACGACGACTTTACAACAGCCTCTGATAAAAACCGAATTCGTTTACAGCCTCTTCCACCCGCACGTGGTTATATTTATGATCGTAATGGCGTACTCTTAGCGGATAATTATCCTGTTTTTACAGCAACACTCAGTCGTACAGATGTCACAGATATTGATGGAACCATTGCACGTTTAATTCCAGTACTGAGCTTAACCCAAGAAGATGTCGATCGTTTTAAAAGTCGCGTAAAAACTGCACGTAAAACGGAAAGAATTGCCATCAAGTTAAATCTGACTGAGGCAGATATTGCGAAATTCAGCGAAGTTAAATACGACTTCCCGGGTGTGAAAATTGAAACACAAATGACACGTTACTATCCTCATGGCGAATTGTTTGCCCATGTGATCGGTTATGTGGGGCGAATTAATGACAAAGAATTAAAATCTATTGATAAAGATTTATATGCAGGTACCAACCTGATTGGAAAAATTGGTGCAGAAAAAAGCTATGAAGAGTTATTACATGGAACACCAGGTTATGAATCCGTTGAAGCCGATGCACATGGTAATGTACTCCGTCATTTAGGTCGTCAAAACCCAACGCGCGGAAATGATCTTTATTTATCGATAGATTATGGTCTTCAAACCATTGCAGCTCAACAGTTGGCAGATCGTCGTGGTGCAATTGTAGCCATGGATCCTCGAACTGGAGAAATTTTAGCACTGGTCTCTAGTCCAAGTTTTAATCCAAATTTATTTGTTACAGGCATCAGTTCAAAAGATTATAGTGGTTTACGTGACAACTTAGACCAACCACTTTATAACCGTGCCGTACAAGGCGTTTATCCACCGGGTTCGACAATTAAACCGATGTTCGGACTTGGCGGAATTCATTACGGACTTGTCGATTGGGGCACAGCAATTTCTGATCCAGGCTATTTTAACTTACCAGGTGACAGCCACCGCTTCCGTGATCATAAAAAGACAGGTCATGGTGCTGTAAATTTACATAAAGCTGAAGTTGTATCCTGTGATACCTATTTTTATATCCTGTCCTACCGCATGGGCATTGAGAAAATGAATGACTGGATGCGACAATTTGGCTTTGGCGCAAAAACAGGTGTAGATTTACCAAGTGAAAGCACAGGTTTATATCCAAGTCCAGACTGGAAAATGCGTACACGCAAATCGAAATGGTTAAAAGGTGAAACGATTTCTGTGAGTATTGGACAAGGCGCATTTACTGCTACCCCATTACAACTTGCGATGGCTGTAGCAATTACTGCGAACAAAGGCTCTCACGTTACACCTCACGTTTTACGTGATAATAAAGGCGCAAAAAAATATTCTGTGCACAATGCTCCTGATGGTAAAATTCAATTTAATGGTACAGAGCAAGATTGGCTTAACATGCATGCAGCCATGATAGACGTGATTCAATCTGGAACGGGGCGTGGCATTAAGGGCGGATTACAATATTCTATTGCGGGTAAAACAGGTACAGCTCAGGTCAAAAGTATTGCTCAGGGCAAACGTTATAATGAAGCCGCTCTTTCCTCCCGACAATGGGATCACGGTTTATTTGTTGGCTTTGCACCAGCGGATAATCCTCAAATCGCAATTGCTGTCGTTTGGGAAAATGGTAAACATGGCGGATCGGCAGCTCAACTTGCACGTCCAGTCTTTGATTACTGGCTAGTCACTCGTAAAAATAATCCTATTCGTCCAGCCAACCATCAAGTGAGTGGCGGTTTAATGACTGCTGGTATTAAGCCCGGTGAACTACCAAGTAGTTCTGATTCACCTGCATCTACACCAGCAGCAAGTTCAGTTACAACTACTGCTGCTTCTCATTCTAATGATGGAGTCACTGAGTAATGAAAAATCAATTACGTATCATCGGTGGTGATTGGAAACGTAGAACGCTACCATTCGCTAGCATTGAAGGTTTACGTCCGACACCAGATCGAGTAAGAGAGACATTATTTAATTGGCTCATGTGGGATATACAAAATTCACGAGTTTTAGATTTATGTAGCGGCTCTGGTGCGCTGGCTTTTGAAGCTTTATCACGCGGCGCTGCAAAAGTCGTCATGATCGAACCCAACCCGATTCAAGCTCGCTTTTTAAAAGAAAACATTCAATTGCTAAAAGCAGAAAATTGTCAGCTACTAACACTCACTGCACAGCAAGCATTAAAGCAATTAAATACTCATTTTGAGGTTGTTTTTTTAGATCCCCCCTACGACCTAGAATTATGGGAAGAACTTGCTAAATTAGCTGATCCTATTATTACGGAAAATGCCTTTATTTATGTAGAGGCAGATCGAGAATTATCTCAATTAAAACTTCCATCTAGTTGGCAAAAAATTAAAGAAACCAAAGCAGGAATTGTCAGAGCGGGTTTGTACCAGAAAAAATCTTAAAAAATGCGCAACCAAAATAATCGAATTAATTGGCCCCGATCAAATGGAAAACTGGAAAGATATTCATAACCAATCCGATTATTTTTATTCAATTGATACACCATACCGTATCCAAGTGAAATCGAAAAATCATCTAAAGAGAGATTGTTCGTATCTCCTGTTAACATCTTTTGATTAAATTGATTGGTTTGGTAAGCGGTATAGTTATAAACACGCCAACGATCATCTTGGAAAAACAGATTATGCAAGATTGAATAATCTGTTTTCTCTTGCTGTGGATAGGCAGAGTCAAACATTTCTTCAGTATCATGATTGACCTCTGTAAAAAAATTATAATCCCCTGCATGACAGGCACAGGAGAAAAATAAGATAAAATAAGATAAATTTTTCATTTTTGTTTTCCAAATTATATTACATGATTAAAATCAAATATATAGAAAAAAATATGCGCTTCATCTCAAAAATGGATTTTATGCCAAACTATTTAATTCATTTAATTGCTTATATTAGACATAATTAATTTATTTACAGAATAAATTCTATATACAATAACAATCTTTAAAAATTTTTATTCTAAATATCATGAAGATCTTATGCGTGCTGATTGTGATTGCCCAATTAACAGGATGTGTATTTGGACAATCAAGTGAAGTCAAACGTGCTGAAAAAATTTTACAGCGTTTCCAGTGTAGCAACGTAGAGACCAGCCAGCTTGCCACTTCATCCATTACCAATTTTTATAAACAGACCCTTGCCGCAAACGAGGACAAAGCCAGCACCTATATTGAACAGTATAAAAATGGTGAGGACCTGTTTGACATTCCACTCGATGAAGTTGTACAACAAAAGTACCAGCTCTATCTACAGGCTTGTCAGGCGCTTGGTGGGGTTGCAGCGTCACCTTTAATACCAGTTTCAACCGAACAATGATAAATCAACCTGCCTGATGATTTTTTCTTCTCGGATGCAGCATGATTGAAAAACAACTTGGTTTAAAACATTATATTGCGCTTGGGATTATTGCCCTTGCCGTGGCAATTGCCAGCATACAGCCGCTTGAGCTTGAGTCCTATCTCCTGCATCAGGTGGGCACTGTGTTTATGCTGGTTGTGCTGATCATCAGCATGAAAAAAATAGGCATCAATTTTTCCAGTTTTTGCTTGTACCTACTTTTCCTTTTCATCCATATTGTTGCGGCACATTATTTGTACTCCTATGTGCCTTACAATGAATGGTTAAAGTCCCTATTTCATTTTGACCTGAATCAGGTGATGGGCTGGTCTCGCAACATGTATGATCGACTGGTGCATTTTGCTTATGGATTATTGCTTTACCCATTTTTTCTCCGTTGTTTTCAGGTCTGGTTTCCTACCGCAAAACCATTGACCTTGTTCCTGCTGGTGATCCAGTTTGTGATGGCTTCCAGTATGCTCTATGAGTTGCTCGAATGGGGACTATCCATTGGTTTATCGCCTGAAGATGCAGAAAACTATAATGGACAGCAGGGAGATATGTGGGATGCACACAAGGATATGTTTCTGGCCACAATCGGATCAATCTTTACAGGGCTGCTCTATTTAGGCAAAAGCAAAAGAAAAGCACCTTAAATAGGTGCTTTTCTTTGATCAGGACAAATTGATTAAAACTTAGGGTCACGCATCTGAACCAACGTGCTGTTTGCCTTGGCGAGGCTATCAGCGATTTTACCCATCACCGTTGGAATCAGAGTCCCAGCCATTTGTGCCGCCTGCAAACCCAGTTTTTCACCAAAAGTTGGGCGCTTACGGGTATTAATCACATACACATCATGTTTTGGTAATAGGCTTAACAAATATTCATCAGAGGTTTGTAATTTATCTACCAGATTTAATTCACGTGCATCTTCACCGTACCAGTGCTCACCTGTTGCAACCTTAGCAACATCTAATTGTGGACGATACTTCTCAACAAAGTGCTTAAATAAAGAATGTGTTTGTTGTAACTCTTCTTCAAATTTCGCTTTACCTTCTGGCGTATTCTCACCAAACATCGTCACAGTACGTTTGTATTCGCCCGCAGTATACAGCTCGAAATCAACATTGTGTTGCTTCAATAAACGATTGAAGTTTGGAACTTGAGCAACCACTCCTATCGAACCTACAACCGCAAAAGGAGCAGAAATAATTTCATTGGCAATACATGCCATCATATAACCGCCACTTGCAGCGACTTTATCCACACAAATCGTGACATTAAAACCGGCATCACGTAAACGAACCAATTGAGCAGCAGCTAGACCATAACCATGAACCATACCACCAGGGCTTTCTAAACGTACAACGACACGGTCATGTCCTGCTTTTGCAGTTGCTAAAATTAAAGTAATTTCTTCACGAATAGTATCTACCGCAGATGCTTGCACATCACCTTTAAAGTCAAGCACATAAATTTTTTGATCATTCTTTTTTCGAATCTTTGCTTCTTTAGCAAGTTGTTGAACGAGTTGTAGTAATTCCAAACGAGATGCTGTTGTTTGTGCAATTCTTTTTCTTTGTTCATTCACACGCGCATTTAAATGACTAATACGAATTTCAGCAGGAAATTTAGGTAAATGGAATAACATAAAGTAAGTGCTCTATAAGTTCGGCTTTATTCGACTAAGATGTGGCCTGTTGAATAAAAATTCAATAGTGATTTTGCAAAATAGATTCATTTTCATCTATCTCATAAAAAAAGAGCCCGAAGGCTCTTTAATTTATTCAGCAAGAATCAACCAAAACGACCCGTAATATAAGCTTCAGTCAATTGATGATCTGGTTGTGTAAATACTTTTTCAGTTGAATTGACTTCGATCAAATCACCTAAATGGAAGTAAGCAGTACGATCAGATACACGTGCAGCTTGTTGCATCGAGTGAGTTACGATTGCAATGGTATATTGTTCAGAAAGTTCTGAAATCAACTCTTCAATTTTTGCGGTCGCAATTGGATCCAGTGCTGAACATGGTTCATCCATTAAGATGACTTCTGGACTTACAGCAATGGTACGCGCAATACATAAACGCTGTTGCTGGCCGCCAGACAAACCTGTTCCTGGCTGGCTTAAACGGTCTTTCACCTCATCCCATAGACCTGCTTTACGCAGACTATTTTCAACAATTTCTTCCAGATCATATTTGTCACGTGCCAAGCCATGCAATTTCGGGCCATAGGCAACATTGTCAAAAATTGATTTTGGAAATGGGTTTGGCTTCTGGAACACCATGCCCACTTGCGCGCGTAACAATACCACGTCAAGGTTAGGATCATAGATATCCTGATTATCCAGTGTCACCTTACCTGTCACACGACAGCTATCAATAGTGTCGTTCATACGGTTTAAGGTACGCAGGAATGTTGACTTACCACAACCCGATGGTCCAATAAATGCGATCACTTCATTTTGATAAATATCGATATCAATACCTTTGATTGCTTCAGTTTCACCATAATAAACATGAACATCTTTGGTACTGATTTTCACATCATTTACTTTTGGCTTTTTATTCGATGAAGCTGTTTCAAACTGAGAAACAAACGCAGTATTCGATTGCTGAACTGGCACTTCAGATGAAGTAAATTCTGTTTGCTGTGGATTCACTGACTTATCCTTTTCTACGGCGTTCATAATATCAATCGTATTCATTGTACTCTCCTCAACTACCAACGCACTTCAAATTTCTTACGAAGCCAAATTGCAAGGCTATTTAAACCAATCATTAATGCAAGTAACACAATAATCGCAGCAGCAGTACGTCCTTCAAAGAAGTTACGTAACTCATTTCCCTGCCATAAATAAACTTGTACAGGTAAGGCTGTTGCCTGATCCAGTGGCGTAGCTGGAACACTCGCAACGAAAGCACTCATACCAATTAATAGTAATGGTGCGGTTTCACCCAAAGCATGTGCAACCCCAATAATTGATCCTGTCATGATACCCGGTAATGCCAATGGTAATACGTGATGGAATACTGTTTGAACTTTTGATGCACCTAAGCCAAGCGCTGCCTGACGAATTGAAGGTGGCACAGCTTTTAATGAAGCACGTGTGGTAATAATCACTGTTGGTAAAGTCATGAGACTGAGTACCAGACCACCAACCAACGGTGCAGACAATGGTAAATGCATCCAACCAATAAAAATCGCCGCGCCGAGTAGACCAAATACAATCGAAGGTACAGCAGCCAAATTGTTGATATTGACTTCAATGATGTCAGTCATGATGTTTTTAGGTGCAAATTCTTCAAGATAAATCGCACTTGCAACCCCGATTGGAATTGAAATCAAGATTACAATCAACATCATGAATAACGAACCCATAAAAGCGCCCGCTAAACCACTTGTTGCTGGTGAGCTACGAGAATCTGGACTGATAAATAAATTCGTATTAAAGGTATTTTCAATAACACCATTTGCTTTTAGTTTATCTGCAAGTTGACGAACTTCTGGATCAAGCTGCTGTTGGTCATCTGGTAAAGAACGATCAATATTACCTGCTAACCACACATCCACATTGGCGTCCGCTAAGAATTTAATCTCTTCTTTAGTACCAATTAATGCTGGATTCTCAAGCACCATGTCACGTAAACGATAGGCTTCTGAACTCGTGTACAAACTATTCAAATAATCACGTTGTGACTCAAGTGCTGGATCTTTAGCCACAATACCATTAACAATAAGTGCGTCCCAATCCACCATGCCCATTTCAGTTTGCCAAGCCACAAAGCGCTCTTCAAAATGAGCAGGTGTCTCACCAGCAGTCTGCTTTGGCTTTGCTCCTACATTAATAATTGCAGGATCAAAATACACAGGAACGGTCATACTATTTTGCCAAAATGAAGGCAAACCTTTTGCTAAAATACTAACGAACAGTAAAGCAACAAATGCAAGACCAATCATCACCGCAGAGAAACCTGCAAAGCGAAATGCCTTTTCTTTACGATGACGCTTTGCTAGAGAGCTTTGAATGATTGCTTTACGCTGCTCACGTTGTTCAGCAGCTACTTGTGGATCAAATACGTTCTGATCCAGAGGAGATGTATTTGAACTCATTCGTATTGCTCACGATATTTGCGCACGATATATAGTGCAATAATGTTTAAACCCAAAGTAATCACAAACAAAGTTAAACCAAGTGCAAATGCCACTAATGCTTGTGGACTCGCAAAATCTGTATCACCAGTTAACTGTTTAACAATGGTTACAGTCACTGTTGAAACCGCTTCAAATGGATTTGCATGCAATAATGGACTGTTCCCTGCTGCAAGTACCACAATCATGGTTTCACCTACGGCACGAGACACTGCAAGTAGAAATGCCCCTGTAATACCCGGTAATGCTGCTGGTAATACAACTTGGCGAATCGTTTCTGATTTGGTTGCACCTAAACCCAATGAACCATCACGTAACGCGCGAGGAACTTGAGTAATAATGTCATCTGAAAGCGATGAAACAAATGGGATGATCATAATCCCCATGACAAAACCCGCAGTCAGCGCACTTGTTGCATTAATATCAATACCAACACTTTCACCAATCATTTTGAAGAATGGACCAATGACCATTAAAGCAAATACACCATAAACGATGGTTGGAATACCCGCTAATACTTCAATTGTTGGTTTTGCCCAAGAGCGTAAGTTTGGAGATGCATATTCAGCTAGATAAATCGCAATCATCAATCCCACTGGTACTGCAACTAATAATGCAATACCACTGACCATTAAAGTACCCCAAATTAATGGCAAGATACCGTAACTTCCCTCTGCATTACCTGACGTGCTAAAACCTGGATTCCATTCTGTGCCAAAGAAAAAATCTGCTGGACTAACAAAACGGAAGAAATGTAATGCTTCACTCAACATTGACAGTACAATACCAATCGTTGTGAGAATCGCTACACCAGAACATAGGATCAAACCAACATTAATGGCTTTTTCAACCTGATTACGAGCACGAAATTGCTGACTCACATGACGTTTTGCCCAAACTAAACCTGCTAAACCAGCACTAATTACGATTGCCAATTTTGCAAAAGAACCTATGGTTTCAAATTTAGCAAGTTGTTGTGCAGCTGCTAGCTCATAAGCTGCTGGATGATCTGTAACCCCAAAACCAGACGCAATCGCTTGAACACGATCGATTAAAACCTCACGGCTTGCTTCATCTAAAGTTGCACTGACCGATGCTGGAATATTGTTAAAAATAATATGTTGAAGGACACTTGGTTCGACCAAGTTCCAAATGATCAAAATTAAAAAAGCAGGAACACCACACCACAAAGCGACCAACGCACCATAATAACCTGGACGTGAATGCAAAGTTGCTGAGTTGTTTCCCTTACCTGCTAGGTTACGGCTTTTGCTCAGCCCGATTTGATATGCAATTGCCACAAGGGCTAATAACACACCGATAAGTAGCAGATTCATGTAATCTCCACTGTTTTCTCAATTTTCATCATTTGAAAAAACTTAGTTAGACAAAAAGGCTGATGAACCTAAGTCGCACCAGCCTCCCTTTTAACAATATTACTTAACTGTTTTACCCGCTTTGAAATCAGCTAGAACTTTTGCACGTTCTTTATCGCTCATACTGATCAAGCCAGCTTTTTCTAATTTAGAACCTTTACCAGAAGCTTTCTTATTTAAGAAATATTCTACGTATTGTGGTAAACCTTTAATTGATTTTAAATGCTCGCCTTTCACATAAAAGTAAAGTGCACGAGATACTGGGTATTGACCACTTAAAACTGTTTTCTCAGAAGGTAATACACCATTTACTGTCGCAACACGTAATTTATCGCGGTTTTGGTCATAGAAACCTAAACCAAATACGCCCACTGCATTAGGAGAAGTTTTTAAACGAGCAAGAGTTTCTGTATAGTCACCAGCGATTTCGATTACGCGACCATCTTTACGGAATGTAGAGCACGCTTTTTTCTGAGCTTCTTTATCTAAGTTTTTGAAATAAGCAAATGATTCACAACCCGCTTCAACCATTTTTTCTTGGAACACTTCACGCGTACCATGGTTTGTTGCTGGAATAACTAAAGTAATCGGTTCATTTGGTAAGTCATCATCAATTTGGTTCCATCGTGTATATGGGTTTGGAACCAATTTACCACCTGAAGGAAGCTGTGCAGCTAATGCAGTAAATACATGTACTGGATCTAAGTTATAAGCACCCTTTCTTGAGTTAGACGCAAATACAATACCGTCATAACCAATTTTGATTTCTTGAACTTGATTTACGCCTGCTTTTTTACATGCAGCAAGCTCAGAATCTTTAATTTTACGTGAAGCGTTTGCAATATCGATGGTATTATCACCAACACCTTGACAGAATTGCTTTAAACCGCCTGAAGTACCACCTGAACCAACAACGGGTGCTTTAAATTGCGGGAAGGTATTCCCAAAGTCTTCAGCAACAATACTTGCATATGGCAATACAGTTGAAGAACCAGCGATTTGAATCGTATCACGAGCTGCATTCGCAGTTGTTGCTACGGCTACTCCAGATACAGCTAATGCAATTGCGATATGACGTGGATTTAAGCGCATTCTGTTTTCTCTCATTTATACAATTTGATTTACAACTCTTTTTAATTCAAGTGTTGTACTTTAGTTAACTGCATTTTGAGGAGATAATATGACAATTAAGTGACAACTTTATGACGCTTTTATGATGATCATTTTTTATTTGAAAATTTTCAGTCATAAAGAAAAGAATTTTTTGATAAAAATAGCAAAAGAAAATTATCTTAATGATTGTAATTTATAATTTTTTACTTAAAACACGACATATAAGAAATCAAACTAGAAATACAAATTTTACGGCCTTAGTAATGAAAACTATATGACAAATGTCTATGTAATATTAGTTTTAATCCGTCGACTTGGTTCTAAATGAAATAAAATCAGGTTTCCAATAGCCATTTACACGTCTATCTAAAGCTATTCCAAAAATTACTTGAGATTAAATTAAAGGTATATTCATATGAACTAAATCTTTCTAAGCTCAATTTCACAGACTAAAAAATAAAAAAGGCACATGAATGTGCCTTTCTCTTAGAAAGCAAATCGATTAGTCAATCGCTGGAACATAAGTTCCTGCAGCAATTGCATCTTTAATACGATCAGCCTCTGCCAACACAAGTGCAAGCAAGTTTTGAACGTTTTCAAGCGTTGCAACTGGGCTTAAAGTGGTCATCTTCAATGATTGAACATTACCCACTTTGGTTACACCAATATTCGCTTCGCCACGAGCAAACAATTCATCTGCCACGTTTTGGTTTAAGCTATCGATAAATTCAGCAGGATAAGCTTCTGGTACTACACGGAACAGGACTGAAGCGAATTGTGGTTCAACCAACAATTCAAGACCCGCTGTTGCTTTAATATAGTCAGCAACTTCACGTGTAAGTTTCACACCATGATCAATCATTGAACCATAAAGCTCTTCGCCTAATGCTTCAACTGTCATCCATAATTTCAATGCATCGAAACGACGTGTCGTTTGTAATGATTTAGATACAAGGTTAGGTACACCATGTTCTTCATCATAAGCAGAGTTTAAATATTCTGCTTCATAATGCATAAAGCGATAGTTTGCTTCGTCTTTCAACAAGAAAGCGCCACAGCTAATGCTTTGGAAATAATGCTTATGGAAATCAAGTGTGATTGAGTCGGATAATTCAATACCATCTAACATTGCACGATGGTCATTGGAAAGAATCAGTGCACCACCCCAAGCCGCATCAATATGCATCCATGAACCATACTTGGTGGTAATTTCACGGATTTTCTTGAGCGGATCAATCGCACCCGCATCGGTTGTACCTGCTGTCGCTACCACACATGCTACGATTTTGCCTTCAGCCTGAAGATGCGCCATGGTTTTTTCTAGTGCATCAACATCCATCTGTGCATTTTCGTTCACAGGAACAGTGACAACAGACTGGAAACCCATCCCCATCATTGCCATGTTCTTTTGCACAGAGAAATGTGCATTTTCAGAACAGATGACTTTGACGTTCTTCATTGCTTCTGCTGGGATCCCATCACGCTGAACCGACCACGGCTTGCCGTTTTCGTCTTGCCAGTTTTTCGAGATGCACCAGTCACGCGCCAGTAACACACCCATCAGGTTTGATTGTGTTCCACCTGAAGTGAATACACCTGCTTGACCTGCGCCATAGCCCACTTTTTGACGTAACCAATCAATAAGCTGAACTTCCATCAATGAACCCGCAGGGCTTTGATCCCATGAATCCATAGATTGGTTCGTTGCATTGATTAACACTTCCGCAATTTGGCTCATCACCATCGTTGGGCAATGCAAATGTGCAAGTGAATGTGGATGATGTACTTTTAAACTTTTGTTGAGGAAAAGCTCAACCATACGTTGTAATGATTGTTGTACACCTAAACCTTCTTTTGATGGATTAAAAGAAATTGCTGCACGCAAATCTTTAATACTTCCACCTGTGTACATTTTATCATTTTGCAACCATGCTGAAACGGCTTTCACCGCTTCGCCCATTGCTGACTGATAGTCAGCAATGGATTGTGCATCATTGCAGAGTAACGCTTTACGATGTTCTGCAAAATCAACCATGGATTAGCCTCGTACTGCTTTTAATGCTTCAGCAACAGCTTTTTTGAAGCGTGCAACCACTTCAACACATTCGTCTTGATTGATGATAAGTGGGCAAAGTAAACGAATTACAGTACCGTTACGACCACCTTTCTCAAGTAAAAGTTTATTGTTGAAACAAGCTGTTTGAATTGCCGCAGCTAATTGTGCATCAGCAGGAAGTGAACCCATATGATCAGCTGGTTTACGCTCATCAACGATTTCAACGCCGATCATCAAACCACGACCACGGACATTACCAATACATGGGAATTCTTGAGCTAACTTTTTGAATTCAGCTTGTAAGAAGTCACCACGCTCTTGCGCATTTTGAGCTAGGTTTTGTTCAGAAATAGTTTTTAGAACCATTAAACCTGTACCCATTGCCAACTGGTTGCCACGGAAAGTACCCGTGTGACCTGCTGGCTGCCAAGCATCAAACTTACGCTTAATACCCAGTACCGCAAGTGGTAAACCACCACCCACAGCTTTTGACATCACCACAACATCAGGCTCGATACCTGCATGTTCAAAGGCAAACATTTTACCTGAACGTGCAAAACCAGCTTGAACTTCGTCCAAAATTAAAACGATGTTGTGCTTTTCAGTCACTTCACGAATTTTTTGTAACCACTTAACAGGTGCAGTTACGACACCGCCTTCACCTTGAATTGCTTCAAGAATCACAGCAGCAGGTTTCGTTACACCACTTTCAACATCTTCGATGAAATTTTCAAAGAAGTAAGTCAAAGCATCAACACCTGCTTCACCACCTAAACCAAGTGGGCAACGATATTCATGTGGATATGGCATAAACTGAACGCCAGGCATCAGACCATTCACGGCATTTTTAGCACTCAAGTTACCTGTCATAGACAGTGAACCATGAGTCATACCGTGGTATCCACCTGAAAAACTGATCACAGAACTACGACCAGTATATGTTTTAGCAAGTTTAATCGCCGCTTCTGTAGCATCTGCACCAGATGGTCCACAGAATTGTAGGCAATATTCTTCTTGACCGCCTGGCAAATGAGCCAAAAGCGCTTCAGTAAACGCATCTTTTAAAGGAGTCGTTAAGTCTAAAGTATGCAATGGCAAACCGCTTGCCAATGTATCTTGAATACTTTGAATCACCGCAGGATGATTATGGCCCAAAGCCAATGTCCCTGCCCCAGCTAAACAATCAAGGTACTCTGTACCTTCAACATCAGTAACCCAACAGCCTTGTGCTTTTGCTATCGCTAACGGTAATTTACGTGGATAACTACGAACATTCGATTCCATCTGACTTTGGCGAGTCAGATAATATTCGTTAGTTGCATTAGCGGCAGGATTTACGGAAGTAACGCTCATATCGAATTACCATCTCTGATATGGGTAAAAGAAATAAGTCTGGTGACTTGCGGTCGTTTGACTCGGTGCTTTTTAGAATCTAGTCAGACACAAATTTTATATCTTTCAACTAGGAGCGAGATGATACCTAATTTTGAAATAAAATAAACTCTTTTTATGCCTGACATTCATCTAATATTATTGAAAAAATGCTTCATTCCAATAACTATGATGAATTATCATCATACTATGTGACAAGCTAAAGAAAGTAAGCTTTTTTTAACAGCCTTAATTTTTTTAGATAAATGGTCAAATATATAAAGCTAATCATTTAATTTTAAATATTTTTTAATTAATTTTTCTGTTGCAAAACACTGTTAATATATTACAAAGACACCACAAAATATGCAAAAGTTCCCCATCAGTTGTTTCTAATATCAGACTTGTAAAAATAAATGTTTAATACCAAATTTTAAGGAATTTTTTATGCGAACTTTAGCACTTGCAACATTAATGATCGGAGCTGCACTTAGCCCAAGCCTTTTTGCTCATGAGACTGAAAACTTGAACTATAATATTGTGAATATCCAAGCAGATGCAGCACGCCAAGTTGCCAATGATGAAATGCGTGCTGTGCTTTATATTGAAAGAAGCAATAAGCAACCCGCAGAGCTTTCGAATCAAATCAATCAATTAATGAATCAAGCGCAAGCTATTTCACGTAAATACACACAAGTAAAAGTCGAAACAGGTGCTCAAAGTACTTACCCTATTTACGACAACGATAATAATAAGTTAAAAGAATGGCGCGCACGCGCAGAAATCCAAATTGAAAGTAAAGACTTTAAAGCAGCAAGCCAGTTGATTAGTGAACTTCAACAGAGCTTTCAGACTCAATCGATTAGTTTTAGCGTATCTGACGAACAACGTAAAAAAGTTGAAAATGAACTGATGATTGAAGCTTCTAAAAACTTTCAGCAACGCGCACAAGCGATTACCCAAGCTTGGAATAAAACGCAATATAATCTTGTCAGTTTAAATTTGAATACAAGTAATTATTTCCCTCAACCAATGATGCGTGGTGGGATGGCAAAATTTGCGATGGCTGAGGCAGCTCCAGCACAAGACATGGCGGCTGGTGAATCCAAAATCACGGTTAGCGCCAATGGGTCGATTCAGTTTAAATAAAATCGTAGGAGCGTATCGCATACGCTCTCCTAACATTTATTTTTTTAACGGCAAGGCATATTTAAAAATACGCCCGACCACTTCACCGAATTGTTTTACAAAGCTAGCATTGTTGTAATTCAAACCATATTTTTTACAAACCGCTTCAACTTTCGGTGCAATTTGGCGATAGCGGCGAGCGGGAATATCTGGGTATAAGTGATGTTCAATTTGATGGCTCAAATGTCCTGTCAAAATATGAAATGCTTCTGAACCTTTTAAATTAGAAGAACCACGAATTTGACGCATGTACCAATGACCGCGACTTTCATTCTGTAAAACAGTTTTTGGGAAGACCTCAGCATCTTTAGTAAAATGACCACAAAAAATAATACTAAAAGTCCAAATATTACGAATCCCATTAGCAACTAAATTTCCAGTAAAAACTGGGATCGCTGAAGGTCCTGCAATCAATGGGAAAAACACATAATCTTTAAAAAGTTGCTTCGCTATTTTTTTCTGCGCTGGTTGCCATTCTCGTTTAAATTGCGTCATTGATTTACGCTTATAAATCACTTTGCCGAGTTCAAGATTTTGAATCGCAACTCCCCACTGGAATAATAAGCTGAATGGCACGATATAAATCGGTTGAATTAAAGTAAACTTTGTCCAGCGTTGTTCTGGAAATAAGCGAAATACACCATAACCCACATCATCATCCATACCTTTCACATTGGTATAAGTGTGATGTTTGTAATTATGCGTTTGACGCCAATTATCTGAGGTTCCAACGGTATCCCATTCGTAAGTCTGACCGTTAAACTTCGGATCATTCATCCAGTCATATTGTCCATGCATCACATTATGACCTAACTCCATGTTTTCCATAATTTTGGCAAAACCCAATAGCCCCGTTCCTAACAACCATGCTGGTGGAAACCATCCTGCAAACAACAAAGCTCGTCCGAGTAAGCTGCTATAACGGATTGAGGAATAAACACGGCGAATATACTTCGCATCTTTTTCGCCTAAGTCATCCAATACTTCTTGCTTGATCTGATCTAATTCTCGAGCAAAAACATCTAATTCTGAAGCAGTTAAATCACGATTTTTTGGATTTTTAAAATATTCAATTTTAACAGGCATATTCATAATTAATTTCTCATTTATAGATCAATCACTAGATCAGACTGAGCGGAATTTACACAAATTTTTAATAGTTGAGCAGGTTCATGATTCGCTGAACCATTCAACAAATTCTTCGTTGAGCCTTGTGCTTTAGTGCAGGCGCATTTATTACAAATGCCCATACGACAACCATGATTAGGTTTAATCCCTTGATGTTCCAAACTAGAAAGAATGGATTGCCCTTTAGGTATCGCAACCATTTTGTTGGATTGAGTCAATCTCACATTTATAAAACCAGTTTCCGAAGCATCCACATCAAATTGGCTTAAACTAAAAGCTTCGGTTTGAAGCAAAGCAGCACAAGAAAATAATTTTTCTGCTGTACTCACAAAACCCGATGGACCACAGGCATATACAGTGGTTTCATTTAAAGCTGAAATTTGATCAACATAACTCTGGTTCAAACGTTGATCTTGCTCTTGGGTATAAAAAATTTGATAACTGAAATGAGGAAAGTTTTCCGCTGTTTCTTTTAAATATTCAGCATAGGCTGCATCGGCCTGAGTTTTCACCCAATACATCAACTGTACAGATGTCGTCGAAAGCAGCTTACTTTGACTCAAACTTTCGATCAGGCTCAGCATCGGGGTAATGCCGCTACCTGCTGCAAGTAATAACAAGTTAGGAGTTTGAATATGCTGCTGCATATCGCCATAAGGTTGCCCTAAATAGACAATATCCTCTACTTTAGATTGCTCAACCAACCATGAACTCACCAAACCTTGATCAACTTTTTTGACGGTTAAACAGAGATGATCTGCATCTAATTGCATCAAGCTATACGTGCGTTCGTAATGACGCCCTGCTATTTCAACGGTGACAGGATGATGTTGTCCTGCTGCACCGCGTTGTACATGACGATTGCATTGCAAAATAAGACTCACCGTATCTTTAGCTACCGTTTGTTTTTTTACAACTTTGGCGAGTGATTGATTCAAAGACCACAGTGGATTGATTTTTTGTAGCCAAAAATTGGCATCATGGTTCGTAATTACGCTTTGGGCTATTGAATTGAATAGAGAAATTCTCTTTTCGACTGCTTGCATGAGCGGGAACTCTGATCATTTTTTAATTATTATACATATGTATATATATTTGTATATATATTCGTATAAGAATTTACATTTCCCAAGTAGTCAGACAATCGCTATAATCCCGAGTAGCTTACTTATATTTTGAAAATAATGGTTCAGTCTTCTACTTTTTTACCGCTCGGTCATGACACACTAAATGAACAAGATGTCATTGCTATGAAATCTCCTGTACGTTCGGTTGGTAGAAAAGCAACCATTACTAAAGAAGAACTTTTTCAGGCGACACTGAATTTAATTGGTCCACAGAAAAGTATTGCATCTTTGAGCTTACGTGAAGTAGCGCGTGAAGCAGGCATTGCACCGAATAGTTTTTATCGACATTTTAAAGATATTGATGAACTGGCTATCGCTCTCATCGATCGTGCAGGTTTGGTATTACGTAAAATCATTCGCGAAGCGCGTTTGCAGGCATCTATGCAGCAAAGCATTATTCGAAGTTCAGTTGAAGTTTTTATTCAACAGTTAGATGCCGATGAAGGTTACCTCAGCTTATTATTACGCGAAGGATATACGGGCTCAACCTCATATAAACTCGCTGTAGACCGTCAGCTAAATTTCTTTCAGCAAGAATTACAAGAAGACCTGATTCGCCTAGAACAAATGAATAATAGTAAAATCAGTCATGCTGACATTGCGGCTAAAGCGATTACCCAATTGGTATTCAATATGGGTGCAAAAGTGATTGATTTACCTGCTGAACAACGAACTGACGTTGCAGAGCAAACCATGGTAATGATTCGTATGATTTTAGAAGGTGCCCGTCATTTCGATAAAATGGAAATTGATTAAGCAATTTCATCAGCATAGACTATCTTCATTTGGGATATATCTTTGTCATTTATCATAACTATAAGCAAATTTAGGCATACAGATCATGATCCTTCTCAATGACCGTCAAAGTATCATCGCCAGTTTTATTCTGATGTTTTTATTTTTAATGATGGTCATTCCCCTGCATTTGTTGCCTAGTTTTTTTGCAGGTTTCTTGATTTTCGAAATTATTAACAGTCTAAGCTCAATTGTTGAAAAACATATTGATGGACAACGTGCGCGTATCTTTATCAGTATTATTCTTGGAATTTTGACCACATTTTTGATTGGATTTTTTATTACTAGTTTAATTAGCTTTGTGATCTATGATTTAAAAGGAACAGGTCTTAACTCGTTTAACTTTAAGATTGATCAAACTCTCATTAAATTCCAAGCTGAAATGAGTCAATATGTCCCTGGTTATCTTCCTCATAGTGTTGCAGATATCAAGAATCAGATTTTGTCCTTCATCAAGAATAATATTTCGATTGTTAAAAATACAGGTACCGATATTCTGCATAACTTAGCGACCATGCTGATCGGTTTAATTGTAGGTATCTTGGTTTCAATTCAGAACTTTAAGCAGCACGCACCACAACCTGTCTTTAAAGCTGCTATTTTACATCGTATTCAGAAGCTTTCGATTTCATTTAAAAATGTCGTCTTTGCTCAAGTAAAAATCTCTTTAATCAATACAGCACTATTTATCATTTTTGTTTTTATCGTTTTGCCTCTATTCCATATCCATTTACCTTTTGCTAAAACACTGACTATTTTGACCTTCATTTTTGGTCTTTTACCTATTATTGGTAACTTAATTTCTAATACTTTAATTATTATGGCTGGCTTAACCATTTCACTCTCAGTAGCAGCCATCGCTTTAGCATATTTAGTCATCATTCATAAACTTGAATATTTCGTAAATGCAAAAATCATTGGTACAAAAATTAATGCAAGTGCATGGGAAGTACTTTTGGCTATGCTCATTTTTGAATCGATTTTCGGATTAAGTGGCTTAATCGTTGCACCGATTTTTTACGCTTACATTAAATTAGAATGCAAAGATGCTGGTTTGATCTGAATTATATTCGGGCTATTCAGATTCAATAGATCAATTTATCATTGCGACTGATTTAGCAAAGTAATAAAAAGAAAAATGATGATAAGGAAAATTACAAAAGCCTTGCGAATTAAAACATTCATTCAGGCATTCTGCGCTTAAGCTAGAACAGAATGGTTTTTATTCACAATGTTTCATTACATTATAATTGAATGAGGTAACTATGAATTCTTCAGCAGCGGCTTTGAAAGTATATACTCGTAATAATTTAGATGATTCTATCAAAGAAGCCACCGTTAAAATTTTAAATCAAATTCTTGCAAATCTTATTGATCTATCATTGCTTACCAAACAAGCGCATTGGAATATGCGGGGTAGTAATTTTATTGCGGTACATGAAATGTTAGATATGTTCCGTACTTCATTGATCACCCATTTAGACAATGTCGCAGAGCGTGCGGTACAGATTGGTGGAACAGCGCTCGGAACAACCCAAACGGTTTCAGAGACCTCACATCTCAAGCCTTACCCTGTTGCAATCCATGCAGTGCAAGATCACTTAAAAGAGCTAGCTGATCGTTATGGTGTCGTTGCAAATCATCTTCGAGATACAATCGAGCAAATTAAAGATCCAATCTCTGAAGATATTATCCATGCAGCACTCGAAGATCTGGATCAATATTTATGGTTCTTAGAAGCCAATATCGATCAAAATTAAGTATATTCACGATATAAAAAAGAGGACGATTGGTCCTCTTTCTTATTACATCAGTCGTAATTATGGTTTAACTACAACTAAGACTTGAATCGCTTCTGGAGTCACAGAAAGACCATCTAATAAGCTTAGACCCTCTTTCTGGAACTTTTGTAAACGCTCAATTTCATCTTGACGAATACTTGGGTTAAATTGCTTAAGATAAGTTAAACGGTCAATTTCATATTGCCATTTGCTGCCATAATGCTCTTTGGCTTGTTGCATCAATTCAGGTAAAGAGGTTTTGGCAATATCTAAAGCTTGTGCGTAACGCTGTTCAATTACATCACGGCGTGCTTTCACAACTTGACGGCAGCTATTACCATCGAGATGATGCAAATATGGGCGTAAAATACTTGGATCGATCTTGGCAGATAAATCTTGACCTGTTTCACTCAGTAATACGCGAATCAATTGCTTCGGCAAACTTGACGGTAAGTTCAACCCTTTTGGTGCAACTACATCGACCTTAAACCAAACTTCGAGTAAGACCGAACCTTGTTTTAACGCATTCGATTTAAGTAATGCAACGTTAGTACTACCAAATGATTGTGTGCGGATCATTTCCATCACACTTTCAATAAATGGGTGTTCCAAGGTCAAATATTGTGCATCTTCACGGATTTGAGCCTGATCACGATAGAAAGTTGCTGTCATGCCTTCTTCGTCCAAGGTAATGCCTTGAACTTGCATTTGATCCGTTGGTTTGATGATCACCGTACCATTGCTTTGCTCATCAAAGTCAATATTGGTCGATGACATGAAACGCTTCACAAACATTGGCAAAGTCGTGTTGTCATCATAGTCTTCAAGTGCTTGTACAATGCCCTGCGCAACGACTGGGCGACAAGAGTTGTACTCAAGCAAACGATCACGACCCGCTTGTAACTCAGCTTCCAAAGCTTGTCGTTGTACATTCACTTCTTCAAGTAAATCCTCAAACGTCTGACCTTGATCAGCCAATAAACAGTCTTTCAATTCAACAATAAAGTTCTCTTGCAGCGTTTGCGCCGTCGGAGAAATACTGCTGAAAATATTCAATGCTTCATTATACCAACGGAACATACGCTCTTGCGCTGTACCGATCAAATATGGCACGTGAATTTGAATGCGATTTTCCTGACCAATACGATCTAAACGACCAATACGTTGTTCAAGTACGTCAGGGTTTGCAGGTAAATCAAATAGGATCAAGTCACTGGCAAACTGGAAGTTACGTCCTTCTGAACCAATTTCCGAACAGAGAAGAATCTGAGCACCGTAACTGTCTTCGGCAAAGTATGCCGCAGCTTGGTCACGTTCCAATAAGCTCATGCCCTCATGGAACATGGCAGTACGAATACCTGCATGTAAACGCAATACATTTTCAAGTGCTTCAACTACTGGTCCACTACGTGCAATCAACAAGACTTTTTTATGTTTTAAATCTTTGCGTAGAACTTCCATCAACCATGGCACACGAGGATCATTTTCCATCCAAGCACCATCGAGTTGACCTTCTTCTGGCCACATTTGCTCTCGCATTTTGCCATCAAATGACCAGTCTTCTGGTGCTGGTAAAGGCGCTGGCTGGCAATCACGACCTGGGAAACCTTGAATCGCTTCACGTGTGTTACGGAATAAAATACGACCTGTACCGTGACGGTCTAACAACTCGTGAATCGCACGCATACGCTGTTCAGGCTGATCATCAATACGATGACCCAATAAACCATCCAGAGCAGCAAGATGTTCTTCAGTCAATGCTTCATCTGACATTAAGACTTCAGCAACTTTAGCTGTTTGCTGATATTGTTCTTCTTCGTCAAGGAAACGATCTAAACTACTAAAACGTTGCGGATCAAGTAAACGTAAACGTGCAAAATGACTTTCAACACCGAGTTGTTCAGGCGTTGCCGTAAGAAGTAAGACACCCGCTGTTTGTTCAGCCAACTCTTCGACAAGATCATAACGATCATTACCGCCTTCTTCTTCACTCCACATTAAATGGTGTGCTTCATCGACTACCAGTAAATCAAACCCTGCCTCCACAGCTTGCTCACGCAAATCATCATGGTCAACCATTAAATCAACACTGGCAATAATGCATTGCTCAGTCAGGAATGGGTTGAGATCAGGATCATGTTCTTTGATCGAAGCGGTACGTGTTAAATCAAACAGGGAGAATTGCAAATTGAAACGACGACGCATTTCAATCATCCACTGATACTGTAATGAATCAGGCACTAAAATCAGGATACGCTCTGAACGTCCTGTTTTCAGTTGTTGATGAATAATCAAACCCGCTTCAATGGTTTTACCTAAACCGACTTCATCGGCTAACAATACGCGTGGTGCAAAACGTTTACCCACTTCATGTGCGATATACAGTTGATGTGGAATCAAACCCACACGCGCACCTAGAAAACCACGTAAAGGACTGGTATGCATTTTCGCTTGCAATAACATCGCTTCAATACGAAGGTCATACCATTCTTTATAATCAATTTGGCTCGCTAACAAACGCTCTAAAGGTTTTGATAGCTGAATTTGTGCACCGATACGGGTTTCGTTCAATGACTTACGTTCTTGTTCGCCATTTTCTAGGCTACGAACAACATCATAACGCAGCACGCCATGACGATCTTCAACCGATTCAACAATCCACTTAACACCTTCTTGATCTTGCACTTCATCTTTGACATTAAAGATGATACGAGACAAAGGCGCATTGTTACGTGCATAGACACGAGTTTCATCACTTTTCGGGAATAAAATACTGATAGAACGTTCATCTACATCAATAAGAACACCTAGACCGAGTTCAGTTTCTGTATCTGATAACCAACGTTGACCAATAGCAAACGGCTGCAATTTATTCCACCTTTTTTCATGTTAGCCCACATATTGCATGCCTTAAACTGATGAAAGTTTAAGCTACTTTATGTAGTTTTAAATTTAGTATTATGGTGAAAATGAATCACCAAATAACCTTAATATTTTGACATAAAGCTGACTGAAATAGCGCGCTTTACATCTAGTTTGATAAAAAAAATACGATTAAAACGGCACTGGGTAGTCAAAACTGAGTTGAGTGCCTGTTTTAGGATGAGTGAAGCTAAGTTGTGTTGCATGAAGACACAAACGTGCATAAAGCTGTTGCTGTTCAGGAGTTGCATATAAGGTATCTCCTAGTATTGGATGACCTAGATATTGCATATGCACACGAAGTTGGTGTGAACGGCCTGTAATCGGAATCAATTTAACTCGGGTTACTGCTTGTCCTTGAATTTCGAAATGCTCAATGGCTTGCCATTCGGTTAATGCAGGTTTGTGATGTGCTGCATCAGCGATATGTAATGGCGGACGACTTGGATCATAAATCACAGGAATATCAACTGTGCCCTGACCCTCTAAATGACCAGCAACCAAAGCTTGATAAATTTTTGAGGTTTGACGGTCTTGGAATTGACGTGAAATATTGCTCTGTCCAAATTTGGATAAACCAAACACCAAAATGCCTGAGGTATCTCGATCTAAACGATGAATGAGTAAAGTTTTCGGTTCTAATTTTAATAAACGATTGATCAGACAGTCTTGTAAATCGGGTGTTTTCCCTGGCACTGTCAGAAGCCCAGCAGGTTTATGGATCACCATAAAATCTTCATCACGATGAATCAAATGTTCACTTAGAAAATCACTCAAGGTAGCCTTCCAACGACTGGATGAAAACAAGCGGGCAATCATAAAAAGCTTGAAGAGAAATTACAATCAAATTTTAGCTAACTCGGTTATTTTTTAGCATGACTCACATTTAAGTCCCAAATAATACTGATCGTTTTCTCTAAACGGTGTATGTCACCACGAACTCAATAGTTTTAAATAAAGTTTTTTAAATTTGATTTGATATCAATATCGAAATTACAAAAAATAAAGTAACTTAACCCAGCCCAAAACTTTGGCAGAACTCTATGTTTTGACTCATGCAACAACTGAGCAATTTAATGAGTTGCAAGAAGAGTTTTGGGAAAAAGAAAGTGAAATCGAAACGGCAGCACGAGAAGCAATTGCGCATGATTTTGATGTGATTGCTGGCGCTTATGGGTTTACTGATGCAGATATAGAAGAGCTTATAGCAACACGAGATTGGTAATTTTTGTAAAGCAAGCACACTCAGTAGTGTGCTTGCTTTTTATATTTTAGCCTTTCATCTCTGCAAAAGTTTCTCTTGCTGCTTGAATGGTCTCTGCAATATCTTGATCTGAATGCATAGACGAAATAAATCCTGCTTCAAATGCAGATGGTGCAAGATAGACACCACGCTTTAACATTCCATGGAAGAACCTCTTAAATGCTTCAACATCACAAGCTAACATCGAATCAAAGCTGGTAATGTCCTCTTGATCGGTGAAATACAAACCGAACATGCCACCGACTTGCTGAGTTTTAAATGGAATACACGCTTCATCTGCCGCAGCTTGTAACCCTGCAAGTAATTTTGCGAGCTGTGCAGCGAGCTTGTCATAAAATTCAGGTTCACGGAGATGCTTGAACATCGCGATACCAGCACGCATTGCCAATGGATTCCCTGACAATGTACCTGCTTGATAAACACCGCCTAAAGGTGCGATGCATTCCATTATTTCACGTTTGCCGCCAAAAGCACCGACTGGTAAGCCTGCACCAATAATTTTTCCTAAAGTGGTTAAATCTGGTTTTACATTATAAACAGATTGTGCGCCACCTAAAGCAACACGGAAACCTGTCATCACTTCATCAATAATAAATACCGATTTGTACTCATCGCAAACATCACGAATCGCTTGTAAGAAGCCGTTGATTGGCGTCACCAAGTTCATATTGCCTGCCACAGGCTCAATGATGACTCCTGCAATTTCATGACCAAACTTGCTAAAGCATTCTTTTAAAGCTTCAATATTGTTATATGGCAAGGTTAAGGTATGTTTTGCAAAATCAGCAGGTACGCCTTTTGAAGTTGGTTCACCTTCACCTAAAGTGAGTAAACCTGAGCCTGCTTTCACCAATAACGAATCTGAATGACCATGGTAACAGCCTTCAAATTTTACGATTTTGTCACGTCCAGTATAACCACGCGCCAAACGAATCGCGGTCATAGTCGCTTCAGTTCCTGAACTGGTCATACGAACCATTTCGATCGAAGGCATAATTTCGCAAATCGTGTCTGCCAAAGTGGTTTCATGCACGGTTGGTGCACCAAAACTTAGGCCATCTTCTGCTGCGGTTTGTACCGCTTTGATAATATCGGGGTGCGCATGACCTAAAATCATTGGTCCCCATGAACCAACATAATCCACATAACGCTTACCATCAACATCCCACAAGTACGCACCTTTTGCCTTTTCAATAAAGACAGGCGTACCACCCACACCGTTAAATGCACGTACAGGTGAGTTAACACCACCTGGAATATGTTTATTTGCTTGTTTAAATAACTGTTCTTGCTTTGGAGATAAACTCATAAAAGACTCAACCTAGAATCGAAGAATAAAATGTCGAAACGATGCAAAAAATTATGCAAATAACTTTGCCCATGCATTTACACGAGCAGGAATTTCGGCTGTTGATCGCCCTAATATATCACTAATTACCGCACAAAGGCTTGCTCCTGCCTCGATGACCACTTGGGAATTTTCAACGGTCAAACCACCAATGGCACATATTGGTACTTCAAACGTCTGCTTTGCTTGTTGAATGACTGCAATTCCAACATTACCTGCTTCAGGTTTAGTTGAAGTGGCATAGACTGCGCCAAAGGCCACATAAGTTGCACCTTCAGCAATTGCCTTTTCAGCCAGTTCTAAGGAGTTTAAGCAAGTGCGCCCAATAATCACACCCTCTGGTAGACGTGCAGTCGCATCGATAATTTCACCATCAGATTGTCCAAGATGTACGCCTAAAGCAAATTGTTCTGCCAAAGCTAAATCATCATTAATTACAAATGGAACTTGGTATTTTTCACAAAGTGCTTTGATTTGTTGCACTTCGGATGGTTGAGCTACTCTTGCCACTTTTTTACGGCGATATTGTAAAATAGCAATATTCCCCGTCGCCAAAGCCACATCTAATTTTTCTAATAATAATTGGAGGGGATCATCATTGGTAATCAGATAAAGACCGCGCATAGTTCAAACTCATCAATTTCATGTATTAAAGTATAAAGCAAAAATATTACGCACTTTTAATAAAGCGCCCACGTGTAATTGCTAATATTACGAATAATAAAATCATGAAAATACCGACACTTCCACCACCTGATTGATTTGTTTGGCTAGTTTTTTGTTCTGGAATAGTACTTGGATGCAGATAGTTGTTTATCCAATCAGAGTAATTTGTAACTCGCGTATAAACACCAGGATAACCCACCTTGGCACAACCGACACCCCAACTTGCAATCCCAAGCAGATATGGCTTTTCTAAATTGTTTATCGTTAAACCTGCACCGCTATCACCATAACAAGCATCTGTAAAACCGCCCCCTGCACTGGCGAGCATCCGTATGGCAGCTTGGGTAATTGATGTGCCAGTATGCAATAAAATGACCGTGGTATTGGCAATTAGAATTTAGCCATAACCCTACGGGACAGTAGATGTCGTTTATCGTATTAAAGAAAAATATTTTTTAAGAATCAATTTTATCAAACTGACGATCAACCAAACTCAAACGCCCACGTGCAACGTCTGATAGCATCTTCCAATCCGAAATAAAGCTATAAAATGGTTGTTTAAAGCTAGCAGGTTTATTGTGTTCAAAGAAAAAATGCCCCACCCAAGCGCAGGCATAGCCTGAGACTAAGCCATACGCGAAGTATTTTGCTTTACGCTGACGGATTGCTTTACTAAAGAAATATAAGCCAATTGAACTACCGATCACGTGTAAACGGCGGCTCGTGATACTCCGATGCTCTGTCAGGTAGAAATAATAGAATTCATTATAATTTTTAATCGGTAATGAAAATTCCACTGGCTTATTTATCTTGGCTGGTGCATTCATTTCTTGATCATCCTAATTGTGCAAGATTGTTCACACGTTAATTCATTTTTTGCACAAAATAAAGTCATTAGGTGTCATCGTATCCAGACTTAAAACAACTTTACAATCATTCTTGAGGTCAACCCGTTATACTCATTTTATATTTATCATTCTTTGCGCTCAGGAGTCATAACATCATGGAAATAGAGGTGGTCCCACTTGTTTGAACAACTAAAAGCGTATTTATAAGTGATATTCCGCTCTAGTTAAGCCACCTTGTTT
>NZ_NHRQ01000049.1:0-1094 GCF_002165335.1 Acinetobacter sp. WCHA29 | reverse complement strand
TAGTTGCGATGATGGACTAGTTCATTTTTGAGTATGCCCCAGAAACTCCCTATCGGTGTATTATCAAAGCAGTCGCCTTTTTTGCTCATTGAACCCTGAAAATCAAATTTCTCAAGTAAGTTTCGATATTCATTACTGCAATATTGGCTGCCTCTGTCTGAATGTACAATGAGATCTTTAGCAGGTTTCTGATTGCGAATAGCCATATTCAATGCATCACAAACAAGCTTGGCTGTCATGCGCTCATTTAAGCTATAGCCAACAACCTGTTTCGTGTAAAGATATTTGACAGCTGCCAAGTACAACCAGCCCTCAGCCGTCCAAATGTAGGTAATGTCACTCGACCACGCAAGATTAGGCTTCGTCATTAAAAACTGTTGCTTGAGTAAATTGTCATAAATAGAACGGTTGTGATCACTGTTCGTGGTTCTTTTGAAACGCTTATGGCGCTTACAATGCAACTGATTTGATTTTTTTATTTGGCGCACAGCATACGTACTTATTTTGATACCTTGCGCTTGTAAATGCTTGGTTAATCGAACATAGCCATAGCTTTGTTTGGTTTCTTCATGGGCTATTTTGACCAAAATTGTCTGCTGATTTCGCTGAATTGATCTTTTACTCATGCCTCGCTTTAGCCAATCATAAAAGCGAGAAACGGATACACGAAGTAATCGAGCCATTAAAATAATCGGAAATAAGTGGCTTTACGATTTCATATAGGCGTATCTCACTGACTTTCTTTGGCAAAGTACGCTGCTGCCTTTTTTAAAAATTCACGTTCCATTTCAGCTGTTTTGAGCTGTTTGCATATTCTTATTTTCTTCGAGTAAGGCGTTTAGATCGGGCGAATACTGTTTTGTGCCTGCTAAAGTTCCAGCCTTTGCTTTGTTATTCCAGTTCGAAAGGGTTTGCATTGAAATGCCAAGTTGTCTAGCGGATTCCGATACATTACCTTGGTTCTCTTCAATGGCTTTTATGGCTTCAGCTTTAAATTCTGCGGTGTAAGTCTTCTGTTTCTTGCTCATGGTAAACTCCTAATGAGTATGTATAGTTTACCAAGTTAAACCCTCCTGTTTTTTAAGCACACATCA
>NZ_NHRQ01000048.1:0-1159 GCF_002165335.1 Acinetobacter sp. WCHA29 | reverse complement strand
GGTAATCCTCCCATAAATAACTGAATTTAAAAGTAGAGGTTAAGCAGCCATCAAAGGTGGTTTGCCTCCGTTAGCTTGATGTGGTCGTTCATGATTGTAGTGCCACAACCACTGTGTTGCATAATCTTGTACTTGCTCCAATGTATCGAACAAATGTTTACTCACCCAACTATAACGCATTGTACGATTGTATCGTTCGATATAAGCATTTTGTTGTGGCTTGCCTGGTTGAATATATTCAATACGGATACCATGCTCAGCTGCCCAACGTACGAATTCGTGGCTGATAAATTCAGGTCCATTGTCGCAGCGAATCACAAGCGGTTTGTCTCTCCATTCGAGCAATTGGTTAAGTGTACGAATGACGCGCACTGCAGGCAGTGAAAAACCTGCTTCAATCACTAAACCCTCACATCGATAGTCGTCAATTACGTTAAGCAAACGGTAACTTCGTCCATCACTTAACTGATCATGCATAAAATCCAATGACCATACTTGATTTGGATGAGTTGGTTCCTTCAATGGTTCAGGTACATGTCGTTTTAATCGTCTTCTTGGTTTGATCCGCAGATTCAATGCCAGCTCACAGTAAATACGGTAAACACGCTTATGATTCCAACCACACTTCTCAACATGGCGTAGATAAGAGAAGCATAGCCCGAAGCCCCAATCTGTATTTTCTTCGGTGAGTTCAATCAATTGTTCTGCAATCAGTGCATTGTCATCGTTCAATTTGGACTGATAACGGTAGCAGGTTTCACTGATACTAAATGCACGGCAGGCCAAACGAATACTGACGGCATGATCACCAACGGCTTGTTGTGCCATCTGACGACGACAAGATGGCTTTACCACTTTTTTGACATGGCTTCCTGAATGATTTCAGCTTTAAGCCGCTCTTCAGCATACATCTTTTTTAGCTTGGCATTTTCGGCTTCTAGTTCTTTCAATCGAGTAATTAATGAGGCATCCATGCCGCCATATTTAGCCCGCCATTTGTAAAAAGTCGCATTACTCATACCATGTTCACGGCAAAGGGTGGCAACAGGCGTGCCAGACTCCGCTTGTTTCAAAATAGACATAATCTGACTGTCAGTAAATTTAGATGTTTTCATGCAGAATCTCCTGCTTTGATCTTAAGAGAAAATTCTACTTTTAC
>NZ_NHRQ01000047.1:0-1335 GCF_002165335.1 Acinetobacter sp. WCHA29 | reverse complement strand
ATGTTTAATTCGTCTAATCACAGATACTTTATAAAGCATTTTAATACTTTTTTGAATCTGTCAATGCGTAAGTCCTAATGAAGTAAAGTATTTAAAAGATTTGTTTAATTTTCCATTAAATGTTAACACAGAATAACTTCAACTGAAGTGCAGTAGGTTCAATAAACAATAGTTGGGCGACAAATAATGTCGCAAAGATGCTCGATAGGTTTGCTAATTCAATATTTAAATCGTAGAGTAAGTTATGAAATTAATCCTTATAAACCAAACAACTATAATTCGCTTATCGTGAGGAAAAAAATATGGGTGTACATCAAACTAAAAAAAACAGTTCAGGATTTAGATATTATCAATCAACTAATATTGGGCGATACTTCTAATGAAAAATCAGGAATCTATATCCTTCCAGTCTTCACCCGTAAAGTCGAAATCGCAGCTGCTTTATTTGGCTTAAAATATACGTTTGAACAGCTGAGTCTGCATTATTCAAATGCTAATGAAAAAGAAAATGGACAATTGTTTTTTTGGGTGAAACAACCCAAGGATTGTGAAGATTCAGTCTTTAATCAAAATATTCTAAAAATTTGTCACTACTTTCAAATCACATCGAAATGTCTACTCAGCATTCAAGATGAGGGCGCCAATATTAGACTTTACATCAACAAAGAACCTTCACAAACAACCGTTAAATTGAAAGAGGCTGCAGAATGGTTAATGACTTTATTCTTGGATAAATTCCAAAATGAATCTCTAGAAACATTTGTTATCACTCCGGCAAATGAATATGTAGCCGTAGCTGAACCACAAACCAATATGGGCAGAATGGCAAGGAAGTTGAAAGCTGATCAGCTTGTAAAAGAATTAGATTTAACCCAGATAAATTTGCCTAATGAGACGACATAAATTGACGTAATAGCTATGATTGAACTTTATTTATTTGCTGTAATTGATTAATATAATTGAATAAAATTTGATTAAATATAAAGGGAATATCATATCGCTACTTTAGAAAAAGCAATTTCCTTCGCAACTGAACGGCATTTGGGGCAAATAGATAAAGCAGGGCAACCCTACATCCATCACCCCTTGCGTGTCATGCAAAATGCACAACATCCTGATGCCAAAATTGTCGCTGTTCTGCATGATATTTTGGAAGATACAGCAACATCGGTAAATGATTTAAGATCACTAGGGTTTGTTGAGAATTACCGAGAGTTAATTAAACTCGCGCACAATTGAATCATGGCTTCAAAACTCCTATCTGTTTTACAACTACGCATCGCTATACGTTTAAATTCTTTTAACTTACAGAAATAGTTTTCAATGAGATGACGC
>NZ_NHRQ01000046.1:0-1466 GCF_002165335.1 Acinetobacter sp. WCHA29 | reverse complement strand
GCGTCATCTCATTGAAAACTATTTCTGTAAGTTAAAAGAATTTAAACGTATAGCGATGCGTAGTTGTAAAACAGATACGAGTTTTGAAGCCATGATTCAATTGTGCGCGAGTTTAATTAACTCTCGGTAATTCTCAACAGACCCTAACTTAATTTGGAAAATAGTTTACTCATCAGAAAATATAGAAGTTGTTATGGAGAAAATTTTAGGTAATGAATGGATTAAACTTAATCACAGATCAAGATCGAATCAATGCTGTTTTATGTATTTAGGCATGTATAAATAATAATTTTTTAGTACATCATTGGTTTTAATGGGAAGTATTATTATGAGAATTTGCACTTTTTGATGTTATGCAGCCAAAGACCTACTCTTTATCGCTAATAATTTGACAGAGAAAAAAGCTAGCATTAGTGACAATTTTTGCCACATCGCTTCCAGTCTTGTTGTTTATTTCAAAAATATGACTTAAATATTTAATAACTAAAAATAAATATTAAAAAATGGTTGAATAGTAAGCAATTATCTATAATGATAACTAATATTCACTTGATCATTCATTCTAGGAGGTAGATCATGATTGATGTGCAATATTCCGAAAATGTCTCGATACATCAGTTATCTGATGATGCATTCTTGTTAAGAGTCAATGATGCAAAGGTTTATCAATATTTGCTCAAGCAATGTGGTAAGGAATTCGGTTGGGAACGTTGGATACAAAAATCTCAAAGTTTTTTTAACGGTGATATTGAATACCAAATTAACCTTTCTGATATTCCATTGGAAAATTTTGGACGAGATTTCTTTATGTTGGAACCAGAACTACTCGATAACATTGCGAAAAGTTAATACATAGCTTGATTATATGCTGTGTATAGTGAGTTATATATTTCAGTTTTTCGCCACGTCATCCCCTTGACGTGGTCTTTTTATATAAAACTATTTTATGGAAAATAGAATCAATTTTATAATTTTGATACTGAATATCGTCTCCAATGGCGCAAACTTCATATCAACTACGAGTAGTTCAGCTCACAACAAACAATCTGAGTGATTCACAGGTGCTTGGTGATTTGCTTGATCAAATTCCGTTGGATGAATGAATTGATTTAGTCTATACAGATGGTGCTAATGACACAAAGCACTGCCGACAAGTCATTTTAGATCGAGATGCACATGCAGTCATTCCACCTAGGAAGAATGCAAAGCTTTGGAAAGATAAGAAATTGATATGTTTACAGAGGAATGAATTATTAAAAACAGTCAAAAGGCTAGGTAGGTCACTTTGGAAAAAATGGTCTGGTTATCATCATCGAAGTTTAGGGTCTGTTGAGAATTACCGAGAGTTAATTAAACTCGCGCACAATTGAATCATGGCTTCAAAACTCGTATCTGTTTTACAACTACGCATCGCTATACGTTTAAATTCTTTTAACTTACAGAAATAGTTTTCAATGAGATGACGC
>NZ_NHRQ01000045.1:0-2117 GCF_002165335.1 Acinetobacter sp. WCHA29 | reverse complement strand
CTCTTGAATTAAATAATTTTGCTGATTAATTTAAGATCAAATAAATTGTACGTTTTTTGATTTATGACGGAAGTCTATTGTAAATACAAATATAAACTTCTATTAATATTCTTTTAATAGATAGTATTAATTCAAATTACTTATTGAGTATTAGAAATATGGAAAATATTAATAGCAATTATGAAGAGTTGAGCGAATTACTTAAGCATTTTAGATTCGCAATGTTAACATTTGTCACTGAAGAAGGTCATTTGCATTCCGTTCCTATGACTGCTCAGAATAATACATTCAATGGAATTGTATGGTTCTTAGGTTCAAAAAAATCTGAATTAGTAAAAAGTATATCAAGCAATCCTCAGGTAAATTTGGGTTATAGTAATACCTCAAATAATGATTATGTCTCTATTAATGGTATTGCAGAAAATGTGATTGATGAAGTCATACTTGATGAAATCTGGTCCCCTGCCTATGAGGCTTTCTTCCAACAGGGTAAATCCGATTCAGACATTCAACTGATTAGAGTTGTATGCAATGGTGCTCAATATTGGAAAGGTTCAGGCACACTATTCACACTCTATAAGCTTACTAAGGCAGCAGTAACAGGTGAAACGCAAGATTTAGGAACAAGCAAGACTATTGCACTTTAAGAATTAAAAAAGACGGGCTAATAGAGCTCGTCTTTTTTAGTCCTACAAGTATGGACGAGTTCCACGTCTGTTTAAACCAATTTTTCTTTTTACTTCTGTCTGATTTTCAGTTAAGAGTACGTCTATAAATCGATTTAAATTCTCTTCATTTATAGCTGCTGGAACGAACTGACCAAATCCTATTTGATTAAAGAAAATATCGATATTTGAGCTTTTTTGCACATACTTCATAGACCAATTTTTAAAACTGAATTTATCAATTTCTACAACATTGAATTCTAATATTGAATTGTGTCTACAATCGGCTTTAATACGATCAAAGAGCTCATGAACAATTACCTTTTCCCCCTCTAAACATTGGAAAAAAGCATTATTTGCATAATATAAAACCCCGAAAATATCATTTTTAGAATTAAAGTCTCTTGCAACTGTGAGGATATCACTTAAGTCTTCAATCAAATTATCTATTAGCTCATGACGTGAACTGGCATAGCATAATCGTATATTCATTATTTTACTCTATAACAATGCTATCTAAAAATTTGGATTATTCATTCATTTCGAATGAATATGGTTCTATTGCATATTCCGATGCTAAAAGATCAATAAAATTTGGAATTGTTTCAGTTGATAGTAAAAATGGATTAAAGTCATCTCTATGATTTTCTAGAAAGAAGTCCCTCAGCCTTTTATTAATTGGTGCGAATTTCATGTTCCAATTTTTAAAAAGGCCTACATTACATTTTTCATAAAATAGAATTTCACAATTTTTGTGTCTTGGATCTTTCAAAATTCGAGTATACAAAAGATCATCTACTTTGCTCCTCTTACCCTCAAGACATTGAACGAAGTATCCATGTCCATAGTAAAGGACACCAGTAATTTCATTACGATAGTTAAAATCTACTGCTGAATTTAAGATTTCAATTAAATCCTGCTTTAGCTCAGGATATGTATTAGCAACTTTACTTGCGTACAGCAGTCTGACGAATTCCATCGTGAATACATCCAAAATTAACATTAATTGATCAAGGCCAACTCTTTAGTATTTTTCAATAAGCCTTATGAACTAACAACTTAGAAGCTTTACTTGTAACAGAATACAGATATTCGACTGTGAATTCCAGTTAAATGTATAATGTAAAAAAATGTTATTTTATAATTACTTATGTAAAATTTATTTAATTATTTTTTTTAATTTTTAATCAATTAAAATTAAACTATTGATTAAATTGTATTAAGTTAATTTAATTAATTAGGACTTACGCACTATCATTTATAGATTCTCTGTGGTAGCAGATGGTTTTTATCGAGAATAAAGTCATCAATGAAGTCTTTGATGATTGGTCTAAATAATTTCTTCTGCCAACGATATACATTTTCAAAGATCTGATCAAACTGGTTCTTTTGTATCTCGACGTAGGCCATCAAGGCTGAAAAAATATGATTCAAAATCAGTTTAGATCGTCT
>NZ_NHRQ01000044.1:0-2229 GCF_002165335.1 Acinetobacter sp. WCHA29 | reverse complement strand
AGACGATCTAAACTGATTTTGAATCATATTTTTTCAGCCTTGATGGCCTACGTCGAGATACAAAAGAACCAGTTTGATCAGATCTTTGAAAATGTATATCGTTGGCAGAAGAAATTATTTAGACCAATCATCAAAGACTTCATTGATGACTTTATTCTCGATAAAAACCATCTGCTACCACAGAGAATCTATAAATGATAGTGCGTAAGTCCTACCAAATTAAAATTATCATTTTGATTAAATAGATCAACCATTTGAGTCACGATATCTTTGTTGGCTTTGCGATCAACAGGAATACCACCAAGTTTTTCTAAAATAGGCATGAGAGGGCCTTTGAATAGTTCTTTTTTTATCAGTGTATGTATTTTTAATTCTAAAATTTCAAATAAAGCCAGAGAAAGGATGGTATCTAGGTTTGATGTATGCTCGAATCCAATAATAACTTGTTTTTTTTCTAGAAGTTTTGGATCAACATTGTATTGCCAACCTGTTGCTTTAAAAATAGATTTTCCTAAAAATTTTTTCATGTTTATCATCATAGGCTTTGAGTCGCAGCAGTGTAATACGACTTTTTAGGAAAACACATATCCGAAAAGACCAGATCAAAATAAATTTAGATGTCTTATTAATGATCAAAATAGTGCAATATCATCTTTACTCAAGCTGTAAAGATCATATAGAATCAGCTCAGTTTATGATTTTTAACACTATTTTAGTAATTTGATAAAATCATCTGCTTGTAATTTAAGTTAAATTTAACTAAGATTAAGTCGCATTTTTCATATCAAATATATGATTAAAGTTTAGGGCCTATAGCTCAGTTGGTTAGAGCAGCGGACTCATAATCCGTTGGTCGACAGTTCAAGTCTGTCTGGGCCCACCATATAAAAAAACCACTTACGTGTACTAATCGTAAGTGGTTTTTTTGTTTTTAGATTCTGGTAAGCAAATGGTAAGCAGATAAAATCAACTTAAACAAACAGTTTCTTTGTATAGTTTTACTAGGTTTTGATCTGTGCTTGGAATGAAGTCTTGAAGTTTGAGGTGAACACGGAAATCTGCTTCAGCTTTTGTAGATATCTCTTTAACTTCACTAGACCAGTTTTCCTTTCTGTATTCTCGCCAATTTAATTTAATTTTGAGTGGACGACTATATCCTTTTAATTCCATAAGGAAGATCTGATCACATAATTCATCAAATAAAAAGACATGTGAACGATGGAAGTGAGGATTTCTTTTTAGTAATAACTCTAATGAATTTATGAGAAGTGAACAGCAATCATTAGAAAGAGCAGTACTATTAATTGTTACTTCCCAGTGATGCAATAAATACAATGTACATAGGCTGTCGAGTGAGCCATAGCTTGATATATGTTCTAAGCAACTCTTATCAAAGTCTTTAATACTGATCTAGCTTCAAACGTACAGTTGTTCCAGTGTTTAAAGGCAATTCAATATGTGTATCATCCACTTTCCACACGTGTTCAATATCTTCTACAGAAAATATCGTTAAATCTTCTAAGAATGGAACAAAGCTGCGTGGAAAATAAATATTGGTCGGTGAGTCTTTAAATAAAGGGCCAATTTGATTTAGGCTGAAATTGGCAAACCCACAGCCAATCTCAGTGAGATAGAACTCAAGATGAGGATTGCTTTTGGCATATTGCTTAAAGTTATTGATATAGTTTTGGATAAGATTTAAATCCAAGACTTCCCCATTTTTAGCAATGGTTGGAATGCCATGAGACTGGCCTTGTCTTCCTTCACCTTGACCTAGTTTTGCACCAAAATGATGTAGAGCCGTTTGTGCATATCCAGAGTAAGCTTACCTAACTCATGACAGCCAAATACTAAGATTTGATCTTCGGAAAAGTTATAGTCTTTAATTTCTTGATAATACTGATAAATCATAAAATGCCTACTTGAAAAACGTTTCGTTGAAGAATGCATATCTATGTATGAGTCAAACCCAATCCAGATCTGAAAAGTACATAACTATCTAGCGAATAAATGAATAGGACTTACGCACTATCATTTATAGATTCTCTGTGGTAGCAGATGATTTTTATCGAGAATAAAGTCATCAATGAAGTCTTTGATGATTGGTCTAAATAATTTCTTCTGCCAACGATATATATTTTCAAAGATCCGCTTAAACTGGTTCTTTTGTATCTCAACGTAGGCCATCAAGGCTGAAAAAATATGATTCAAAATCAGTTTAGATCGTCT
>NZ_NHRQ01000043.1:0-2705 GCF_002165335.1 Acinetobacter sp. WCHA29 | reverse complement strand
AAGCTAACGGAGGCAAACCACCTTTGATGGCTGCTTAACCTCTACTTTTAAATTCAGTTATTTATGGGAGGATTACCAAAGTAACTGTTATTGACTCATTTATTCGTGGTTAATACCATCCATTTAACTTAACGCTAACGGTTTATTATTTTGCAATTCATCTCCATTCACCATTATCAACAACGATCTATAAAAAAATTAAAAAGCCTGATTATTCAAATAAGTTTGATTGTGATTGCAATCAATATGACAGCTTGCAGTAGTTTAAGTGGATCATTCGCCAATCGCTCTACTCAGTTGTCATCTGGACTACAAAATGCCTATTCTGTTTCTCCAAATACAGCAAATCGCTTATCCCCAATGATCGTGCAAAATGCAGAGCGTTATGATGTATCACCCACTTTACTCGCTGCGCTCATTCGCCAAGAATCAAATTATAATAGTTCAGCACGCTCCCCTACAGGTGCGATCGGTTTAACTCAAATAGTTTCGACTCATTGGCGCGAGTCTTGTCCTGGCAATCTTTATGATGAAAATACTAATATTAATTGCGGTGCATATATCCTATCGACCTATTATAAATCTGCAGGCAGTTGGTCAAAAGCCGTAGCGTATTATAATGTTGGGCCATCAGGTTATGAACGGAGTTTTTGGACACGCCATAAAGGTAAAAAGTATGCTCGTTCAGTAAAACGTCATGAAAAAATCTTAAAAAAAGCCCTATAAAATAAAGAGTAAATAAGAAACCATGCTCTTAGGCATGGTTTTTATTCGCTGAATAATGAAATTATGCTTCGTCAAACAAACCTTCGAATAACACCGAAGACAAATAACGCTCACCACTATCAGGTAAAATTACAACAATCGTTTTGCCTACATTTTCAGGGCGTTCAGCAATTTGTGCCGCCGCCGCCAATGCTGCACCGCTTGAAATACCCACCAAAATTCCTTCTTGCATTGCACATTTTCTTGCCCACTCAATCGCATCCGCACTATTCACTGGCAACACTTCATCGACCAAGTTTAAGTCTAAGTTTTTAGGAATAAAATTCGCACCAATCCCTTGAATTTTATGCGGTGCTGGTGTAATGCTTTCACCATTTTTAGTTTGGGTAATAATTGGAGATTCAGCAGGTTCGACTGCAACAGAATAAATTGGCTGATTTTGAACTTGCTCAAAATAACGTGAAATTCCTGTAATTGTTCCACCAGTACCAACACCCGCAACTAAGATATCCACTTGTCCATTGGTTGCCTGCCAGATTTCAGGACCAGTCGTATCAACATGAATTTGAGGGTTGGCTGGATTTTCAAATTGTTGTGGTAGGAAATAAAGCTCAGGATTTTCAGTGGCTAAACGAACAGCTTCATCCACGGCACCTTTCATGCCCTTAGCAGGCTCAGTTAAAATAAGATTCGCGCCTAAAGCTTTTAATACTTTTCTACGCTCTAAGCTCATACTTGCTGGCATAGTTAAAGTAATAGGATAACCTTTTGCTGCTGCAACAAACGCTAAAGCAATACCTGTATTACCGCTAGTCGGTTCAACAATATGCATACCCGTTTTAAGTACACCACGTTTTTCCGCATCCGCAATCAACGCTGCGCCTATACGGCATTTTACTGAAAATGCGGGATTACGGCTTTCCACTTTTGCCAATACTGTAGCATCTGATTTAATCAAGCGATTGATACGAACTAAAGGTGTATTACCAATGGCTTCGGCATTGTTTGCATAAACAGCGATACCTAGGTTGGCAGGCGTTGGAAATTGCTGATCGGTCGACATGTTATTTCCTTATTAGATTTGGAATGATTCTTAAGCATTATAGGCTTGTGAATCTAAGAGGAAAGTAGAAAACATTAAGATTTATGAAAAGTTTTTCCCACATTTATAGTTTTCTTCGCCGATTATGCACCCGTAAACCATGAGAAAAACAAATAGTTATCGGACGTTTCATAAAATATCTCTATCTCATTCCAATCTGCTGTTAATCCTAACGCTAATTTTATATCTAAAGAAATAGGTCAACTGGAGTAACCTCCACACCGTTATGATAAATTCCCCAACGATCAGAGTATTTTAGATTTTTCGCATTCTGATTTTTCTTTATTAATTTTTGGATAGAATACACTATCCATTGTGTTTGTTCTTGTACTTCTAATTCAGTTAGTTTTTTAAAATTAGCTTTCTCTAATATAGGTAATAGCCAAATATCAAAAATATTTTTTAAATCTGTTGTAGTTGTTTCAAGAATATCCCATTCTTCATAAAAATGAAGTTTATGAATAACCAGTATTATAAATGCTTCTAATGAATTCAAACCTTGTGATTTTTTACAAATAAAATAGACAGCATCACACATCCCTTCATCGAAAGTCCTATATTCAACTCGATCAATGTGTACACGGGTAGAATTAGATAGTATATTTTTTACTTATTTAAAATTTGATTTAATTTTTTCTAATGAGATTTCATCCATAACATCTTCTTAATCAATGACAATCATATAATTAAAATAAATGTAACATAAAAAACACCCCCACTCTTTCGAGTGGGGGTGTTCGTATTTAAAAGCTGGCGATGACTTACTCTCACATGGCAAACGCCACACTACCATCAGCGCGAAGAGGTTTCACTTCTGAGTTCGGGAAGGGATCAGGTGGTTCACTCTTGCTATTGTCGCCAGCAAACTGTTGTGGTG